>DATNRC010000214.1:0-12340 GCA_036703705.1 Candidatus Obscuribacterales bacterium | reverse complement strand
CTCCCCGCCAGCGGCCCGCCAAATTGTCCGCCCACGTTCAGATGCGGTTTCGCTTGAATGGGCAGCGATCGCATGCGCGCAATTGCGCCCAGCGGTCCGCCGCCGTCGCGCGCTTCGTATCCGCCAATGTCGACCTGCATCGACTGCAAGGAACGTGGTGTCACCGGCTGGGACTGCTGCAAGACTCCAGCCGCTTCCGGCAAAATGACGCCATCAATCTCGTAATTGATCGCATTGTGCTCACCGCGGGTGATGATGTTTCCGTAAGTGTCGGAGATCACTCCCGGGGTGCTTTCAATGAGCTGCCGCAAGCTGTTGCCTGATCTGTATTCCTGAATGAATTTGTGTCCGAGGTTTGTAGTCGAGCCTATCTTTTCCGGGTGAATCAACGTGCGCTTGCCGGTAACGCGCATGACATCGACAGGCTCGAGGTCTTCCATCGCCAGTTTGATGCCCCTCATCTCGCCGGACTTGATGGAGATTTCTTCCGTGTGCGAGAGCATGTCGTTGTGCGAAAACGTAATTTTCCATTCGCCCGGCTCGATGTTTCTGAAAGCAAACCTTCCATCTTTTGAGCTTTCGGTCTGGTATCGTTTGTGCTCTTCTCCTTTGCGCGTCAGGACCACGCGTACATCAGCCACGGGTTGCTTTGCCGCAGCATCAGATATGGTGCCGATAAGTGTGGCTTTCCCTGCTTGCGGCTGATCGCCCGCGGATTGCTGCGGGTCTAGGATTTCGATTGCGAAATTACTTGGCGGTGCCGGTGGTGAGGAATTACTTGGCGGTGCCGGTGGTGAGGAATTGCTTGGCGGTGCCTGTGGTGAGGAATTGCTTGGCGGTGCCTGTGGTGAAGTCTCGGCTGCGAAGGCGAAACCAGACGCGAACAGAGCCGTAGCAGATAGTGCGATCAGCCAAACACGGGGATGCGCGAACATTTTACAGGGACTCCAAATCTAGTAAGGAAAAGTGAGCGCCCTCTGTCCTGCTGTCAGCGAGCAAGACTGGTCGCTTCAGTTGCTCCGCCCTGAACGGATCTATATATATTGTTGGACTAAATACCGCTGGAGTAAATGGAAATGGTTTTCATTTGTATCAAATCGAAATTGCTGCAAGGTGGTTCAGGAGCAAGGATTTATGGCTCTTGACCGCAGTTCTTCGTTATTTAAATTGCCGTTTCCAAGGGGTCTAATCGTGGGTTCAACCGTCGGTTCATGCTGAGGCCAGTCAAGCGATATCGTTTGACTCACGTACTTCTTTGCTTCAGTCCAAGCGGCTGAATGGCAGGTTCCCCTCAAGAAACGACGGGCGTCTTTTCTAGCGTTGACAATGGGCGCAGAGCCCAAAGATTTCCAATATATGTCCGCGCACTTCAAATCCGTATTTGCTCTTGATCGCCTCTTCCAGTTCTGCCACCAGGCACTGATCGAGATGCACACTGCTTCGGCATTTGTCACAGACGAGGTGATGATGGTGTTCGCCTGGTTTCACAAGTTCAAACCTGCGTTCGCCGTCACCCAGATCAACCGATTGCACGAGGCCAAGTCCCACCAGCGACTCGAGCGATCTGTATACAGTTGTGAGCCCAGGCGGGTTTTGTTCTTCATTGCGCAAGGCGCTATGAATATCCTGAGCGCTGCTCAGAGTGTCAGTGCGCTCCAGAATCTCAAGGACTTTTTTGCAGCCTTTAGTTAATCGCTGGTTGAGGTGGGGTTTGGTTTGCAATTGTTGGCGCTCACTTCAAACTCTACTTTTATCTTGCGCGTCGAACGCACAGGTTTGCCATTTAGCATAGCAGGCTTAAACTTCCAACGGCGCAAAGTGCTGAGGGTAATATCGTCCACATCTTCGCTCCCTGACGAGCTGATGAGAGAGACCAGGTGTTTACCGTCCGGGTTGATGACGAAACGCGCTATGCAACAGGATTTGAAACAGCTCTCATGCATTTCAGGTGGGATGTCCGGTTGTGGCGAGTCCACGATTGAAGCATCTTCATATCGCGCGGATTCCTGGGTGCCACCTTTCAACAAAACATCTCCCTGAGCAATCGGCGCGGAGCCGAGCATAGCCAACGAGGCCATCAGAACTGCAGTACTTGATATGCGATAAATATCTATGTTGTATAGCTTGAATATATTTCGATAGATCAAATACATAACTTGTGTGAATTGGATTGGAATCGCGTAGGTTGGGTCGATGGGTTCGACCGGATTGGATTTGGATGGGAATCGATTGGATTGGACTGCGGCGGACGGGAGTGAAACCGCGCGGATTGGGCTGGACGGCCAATTGGATTTGCGCGGAATGAAAACCATTTTCAGTTTCCATTTTTGCTAATTTTGCTGCTGCCGTCAATCTGGGTTTGGTTTTGTGTTCAGAAATGAAAAGCTCAACCGATATCGGTTGAGCTTTCAGCGTATGCAACTCAGTTCACTAATGGGCCAATGTGGGGCTCAAAGTATGCTGCTTATTCCGCATCAGATGTGCGATGCCAGAACATCCACAATCTCCGGGGCCGCTACGTGATTAGGATTGTCAGTCAGCCAGCGAACCGACATGAGCGTTAAGTCCGGATCTCCCGGTTTTGCGTGCAGCAAGCCGATCAGTACGTGACCAAGGTGATCGGAGCCCTCATTCTTCCTCATCCATTCATAGGCAGCCTCAATCACTTCAGGATTTCCTGAATTGTTGGTAACCCACGTTCTGATAAACATACTGGCTTTCGCGAGGTGGCATGCATCCTGGTCTCCATTGGCTGAAGCTGCCGGGCGTTTTTCGATAACTGGAGCTTGTTTCATGGATTTCTGTTCCTGTATTGGTTTGGGCTCGGGCGCCGATATAGCTCTCACTTCCACCACTTCTTCAGGCGCGGCGGGCATGGCCGGCTGATCATCTAAGGCAGGTTCGCAAGGAGCTGACTCTTCTGCTGTTGCTTGGGGCTCGACTACGGTCGAAGGCTGCGCATCTTGTGTCTGCTCAACAAGTGTCTCCTCAAAGCCAGCTTGGGTCTGAGCTTCAGCCTGATGTTCGGGTGCGCTTTCTTCCTTTTCGGTTGAGCTCCAATCTTGTGCAAAGTCTTCGGTTGGAGTTTCTTCCTGCCGTTCTCTGGCTTTCGGTTCTTCGGCCTCTGGTTCGGCTTTTGCAGCTGGCTCAGCTTTTGGAGCTTGTTCGGCTTTTGGAGCCGATTGCTGCAATTGAGTGTTGTCCTCGCTGACTGCGCTTTCAGGCTGTGCTTCTGCCATCGCCCCGGCCGCAGATATTGTCTCATCCTCAAACTGTGGCACCGGCTCCGGAGGCTCGCCCAGAGCTTCTGGTGTCGGTGCCGGTGGCGCTTGTGCTTGTGCTTCCGGAGCGGCTTCAGGCATGGCAGCCGTCGTTGCTTCAGCAAACGGAGCAGCCTCGGCTGCTTGCGTTTCCGCGGCAGGTTGTGTGTCTTCTGCTCCCACTGCGGGTTCTGCTTGCGAAGCCACAGGTTCAGCCTCAGCAGCAGGTTTGCCTTTCATGTCGAAGCTGGCAAACTCAGGTTCGCTTATGTCCCAATCCTCCTCCTCAGTGGTTTCCAAAATGGAAACACTTTCGATTGAAGCTTGAGGTTCCTCTTGTGGCGGCGCTTCTGCCACCAGTTCATCAACTGGAGGTGCTGATTGCGGTTCCGCCGCTGTCTCTGCCCTTTCGTCCGCCGGAGTGGCCCATTCCGTGAAGTCAGCATCGTCTATAGCTTCATCGATGATGTCATCAATACTCGACTTCATCTCAGGAAGTGGAGGAGCGAGCGGAGACGGTGGCGTCGCTGCTTGCGGTTCCGGGGCAGGAGCTGCTTGCGGTGTCGACGCAGGAGGGGCTTGCGATGCCAGCGCGGGAGCGGCTGGCGGTGCCGGGGCAGGAGCGGCTGGCGGTGCCGGCGCAGCTGCAGTTGGTGGCGCCGGTTGTGGAGCAGGAGGAGGAACGAACTCAGCTGCCTGAGCCGCAAAAGCTGCAGCTGCCGCTTCCTGGTTGGGTTGGATTTGCGCTGCTGGAGCAGGCTTGGGCGCCGGAGGAGGCACAGGTGCCGGCGGCGGTGCCGCGGAAACCGGCGTGGGAGGCGGAAACATAATTGGTTCGGGCGGAGGGGCGGGAGGTGCGAGAGTCGCGGTTGCCGCCTGTGGAGGTTGTGGAGCTGCCGGAGCCTGTGGCGGAACGGGCGGACGCGGTGTCGGCGGAGTTGCCGGTGCTTGCGCCGTCGGTGCGGCAACAGGTGCGGGCGGAACGCCGTTGGGCGTTTGCAGATTGGCAGGCATCAGGCCTGCCTGCTGCAGCAAGACTGATGGCGGAATTGCTATCTTCGAAGTCGGCGGGGTGGCGCTCGAAGACGGCGTGGGAGACGGTGGCGGCGAGGGAGCTGGTGCCGGAGGTGCTGACGGGGCAATGGGAGGCGGTGGTGCCTTATCTTGCCCACTTGGATGTGCCTTAGCCATAAATACGGCAGAAAGACCACCTTCCGATGTCGTATTGGGTGTAGGAGGAGGAGGGGGCGTGTTTTGAACGCCCTTCAACAACGACGCCAATGCGTTATTGAGTTCGGCAGAAGGAGATGTGGACGCTGGTGCTGAAGCAACAGGCTTCGACTCACCATTGGTCTCGAATTCCTGGTCGTCGTGGTCGTCAAATTCAGTGGTCATCTGATATACCTCGTCGCTTGCATCGGCTTCGATAGATTTGTCGTCTTAGGATCAATGGAGCCAGCCGAAAACCCCTCGCCTGCAAGCGTGGGACTGTGTTCTCCAGTAGGTCGGACAATTGGTAATGCCCCACTGGCTATGTGCCCGCAACATACAATTTTTTATCTCTGACAGCCAAGCATTTAACCCGCGGCAGGTGGCAGATAATGCGAACCTGGCTCGCTCAGGTTGTGCTTGACTTTGATTTGATGCCGGCGGGCGCTCAATTCTGACACAAAACAGGCACCAGCCTTGCATTTTTGTGGAAATGGCGCCCGTTGTGCGCTCAAGAGTTGGCCATGCGTCCTCGCCGCAATCGTCCGTTGTGGAGGGGTCCGACTTTTCAGCATGCCATCAAATATGGTGAACAGCACCGGGCAAACTTCTACCCCATTTCACCGCACACTTATTTCATCGCGTACTAATTTCATCGCGTACTTATTTCACCGGGTACTTATTTCACCGGGTACTTATTTCACCGGGTACTTATTTCACCGCGCACTTATTTCACCGGGTACTTATTTCACCGGGTACTTATTTCACCGCACACTTATTTCACCGGGTACTTATCTCACCGCGTACTTTATTTCGACGAAAACCTTGTCTACGAGTGCCTAATCTATGGAGTATCTTCTTCATCGGATTCTTGTTGCTTGTCCTGATATTCCTTGATTTTCTTGCGAATGCGGTCAGCCATGGATTGCGAGTCGTGGTTGCCTTGGCAAGGTTCCGACAGATCGCCGGTTGACGATGCGTCACCCAACGAGGCAGCGACCGATGGATCGCTCAGTGCAGACGGATTTTCCAGCGCCGCAGGATCCCCATGTTCCTTGATTTTCTTGCGAATACGGTCTGCGAGGGATTGCGAGTCGTGGTTGGATTTGCTAGGTTCCGACAAATCGCCGGTTGACGATGCGTCACCCAACGAGGCAGCGGCCGATGGATCGCTCAGTGCAGACGGATCTCCCATCACCGCAGGATTCATTAGCGCGGAAAGATTGCCGAGCGCAGAGGGATCTCTCATCGCGGACGGGTCCATCATCGCCACAAGGTCTGCCATCAGGGAAGGATCGATGAGCGCGGAAAGATCTCCCATCGCCGATAAATCTCCCATCGCTGACAGATCTTCCGCCGACAGATCGCCCATCACCGACAGATCTCCCATCATTGACAGATCTCCCATCATTGACAGATCTCCCATCGCCGACAAATCGCCCATTGCCGATAAATCGCCCATCGCCGATAAATCGCCCATCGCCGACAGAGCGCCCATTACTGACAGATCGCCGGAGGCAGAAGTGCCGGCGCCGTTCTCCGCATTCAAATTTGTTGCATCCGTGAGTGCGGTCAGTCCACTAAGGGCGCGGCCGAGTGAACCGAACATCCGATCAGTAATGCGGCGCATGCTTTCTTCACGCTCCTTTCGTGTCGCTTCAGGAATCGTTTTCAGCCGCGCTTCAACCGCCGTGGCTTCATCGTTCTTGCCCTGTCTTTCAAGAATGGCCTTTAAAGTGTTCAATGGACCAGCCAGTGACCAATGGCAGTCACCATGCTCCTTTTCAATCGCTTCAATTGCGCGCCTCTCGGCAGCCTCTGCTTCATCCCATCTCTTGAGCAGCCCATAGGCGGTGCTCAGCTGACCGAGCGCGGTAACAAGCTCGTCACAGCCGGACTCTTGTTCGGAAGCTCGTTCTTGTATGCCGATTGCCTTCTTCAAAAGGACAATCGCTTTCTCGATTTCGCCTTCATCAACATCCGTCTGTGGTGATTGATCCTGCATAGCAAGAGGGAGAAATGGCAGACTGCTCATCGCTTTCATGACCAGTTCTTGCGCGAATTCAAGACTATGCGGACCTGCCTCTTCCTCACGCGCCTGCAAATATTCGTCATAGAGTCGCTCAGCTTCCTCAATCTGCCCCCTCATGCGATGCATCTCCGACAACATTCGCATGTACTGAATGACTGTCGGTGCTTTCGGTCCTTTGGCGGCGCGCTCCTTCTCGAGCACTGCACGAAAGGCGGCAATGCTCGGATCTTCGACCCCTGCCGCCACCTCGATGGCTCTTGCTTGAGCGTCAAGCAATTGAGACAGATCGAACATGCCTTGATTCACAAGACATGTGGACAGTTTGTGCAGGGTGTCCGCTACGCTTGGATGCTTCTTGCCTAAGTGCTTCTTTTGCAGCCTGAGCACCTTCGCGTAATATTCCCTGGCCTTGTCGAAGTTACCTCGCCCCTGTAATATCGTAGCCTGGAAGGAAATCACTTGCGCCGCCTTCATGCTGTCGGCACCGAATTCCTTCGTTGCCACGTCGAGGGCTTTCCTGAGGACGGCATCAACCTCCTCATCTTTTCTTTCCGTGTTTAACTTGTCGGCAAGAAAGATCATCGTGTCAATATCTTTGTCATCGCTTTCCACTTTCTGCTGCATCAGCCTCTCGGCGCGCTGGCTAAGCTCATTCGCCTCTGCCTTTCTGTTGAGCAAACGATAGACAATCGCCAGATTGTTGAGGTTCTTTATCAGTCCTTTGTTGTCTTTTCCCAGCGTCCGTTCCTTGATGCTCAACGCACGCTCGAAGCACTTGGCTGCCTCCGGCAGATTTCCTTTCTCGAGGTAATAGCCGCCCAGGTTGTTGATACTGGTGGCGGTGCGCGGGCTGTCTTCTCCGAGCGCCTTGCTCATTATGTCGATCGCTCGCTTATTCATCTGCTCGACACCCTCTGACTTTCCCTGGCTGCCCATGACAAAGGCGAGGTTGAGAAGAGCATTGCCAATGTGGGGATGGTTCTTGGGCAGGCAGTGCTCCCGTATCTCGAGACTTCTGCGCAGTCCCTCTTCCGCTTCTTCAAATCGACCCAGGTGCAGCAAAACGAGGCATTTGTCGCTCAGCGTGTCTCCATAATCTTCGTGCATCTCACCGAGACATTCCTTCTGCATGGCGAGCGCTCTGTCCATATAGTCGATGGCGACGTTGAAATTGCCCTGCTCCATGGCCACTTCGCCGAGATTCTGGAGCACTTTTGCTACGTCGTTGTGATTGCCGACGTAGAGTTTTTCCCTGATGCTAAGCGCTTCTTCAAAATATTGCTTTGCAATATCGTGTTTGCCCTGCTCGTGCCAGAGCGTTCCCATTTCGTTCAACGCCTCGGAATACTCGAAGGACGAATCTCCTTTCGAGTTCTTGTAGAATTCGAGAGCGGCTTGCAAATGGGGTTCGGCTTCCTGATACCGTGCCAGAGCGGTCAGGGCACGGCCGTATTCCAGTTGGCTGGCCGCCCTTGCTTCTTCTGAGTGTTTCTTGAAGTCAGCCGAATTTACAGCTCTCGAGAGCATTTCAGCACAATCGAAATAACGTCCCTCTTTGAAAGAGCGTTTGCTGTCTTCCACTACATTTTGCAAGCTCATCGTTTCTCCAGCTCCTCAGGCAGCTATCCGTGGTAGTCCGGTGTCTTCGTTGTTGGTCGGGGCGTCAATGCGTGAGTGCTCAAGCCCGTGCAATGGGCTCAATCTTATGTCTGCTTAGCAGGTTGGTACTCCTCTGAATTCATATTGAAGGTCCAGGCAACGGCTGCCCGCGCGCTGGTTATGTGCGGAGGAACACGCAAAAAGTAGAATTTATGAGTGCCGTCCGGCTCCGGAGTGGGATTGGTAACACGCACCACCACCACCGGTTCGTCGTTCGTCAAAACGCGTTTGTAGAGCACCCCATACTCATCTGCATCAATCTGCACCGCGCCTGCATCCTGAAGATAGCGCTCCATTCCATAACGCTGAATCAGTATGCGCCGTACCTCGACGTTCTGTTCGCTTTCAATTTGCTCGACAGTTATATTTTGCGGACTGAGGATTGCGGCTTCCGGCAGGACAACGCCATTCCAGGCGAAAACTTTCCATCCATCGCGAAACTCCATTGCCGGCCCATCGGGATTGTGCAGCTGCGACCTTTCGTTGGCTCTGATGGCGATCGGAAGCTCGCATAGGATGCAGAGGTTTTCCAGGCAATCAATGTGCAGGACGTTCTCTTTTACTGTGAGCCAATCCACGAGTGGAGTGCGCATGTCTTCGTCCATTTGCACGGGCAGGTGCTTAAGAACGAAGGCGGCGGGTTGAAAACCGGGAGTGGAAGCAGGTGGACTGAATGTGTCATGAAGAGCATCAAAGAGGGGATCGAATGGGGTGGCATTGGGAGGGGTTAGACCGAACATGCCTGTTTTTGACTTAATTCTCTCCTTGCATAAGCGTTCGATGGCAGCGCGTGTCTCAGCGTTGAGCTGGTCGAGAAACTCTTTTTGCACATTGCTGCCGGTCATCATGCTCAGATTGTTCAGTCCAAACTGAGTGACAAACATCGGAATATGCTCTGTCCAGAAACGTTCGCGCTGTGTCGTGTCGCGGAACGCCTCGCGCAATCTGAGCTTGACGCTTAGCGAGAGCTGGTCCTTCAGAATATCTTGCGCCTTCGTAAGCCGGGTTGAGATTTCGGTCTTCAGATCGCCGGTAACACAGGAGCCGAAGAGTTGATCCATGGAGCACGGAAAGTTATCAATCGACGGCTTACGAATTGCATCCATTTGCTGTTGCAGATGCTTACACATTCTTGCCCAGCGTTCGTTCTTCAACTGTGATGTTACGTCCTTGAAGAGCTGATCATCGTAACCGGATGTGGTGCCGGATATGGCGAGAAGCGCTTTCATGCCTATCAGCTGCCATGGACTCTCGCACCAGAGTATCGGTGGCATGTCCATCTTCAGTGTGCGGTAAAGTCTTGTCAGGGCATCCCTGACGGCTTCTCGGTCTGGCTCTGATTGCCTGTAGCCGACGTGCCAACTTTGAACGAAACTAACCAACTGCTCCACTTGCGCTTGGCTGAGATCGCTGACGATTGGCTTAGCTGCTTCGGTTTGATTGCTTGAACACTTATCCGCCATCACTATTTCTCCATCCTCAGTCAGGAAAGTGAAACATCTTCCTGATCTAAATAGATCAAGAAGTCCAGGCCTCTCTGCAACGCACGAAGTTCGTCGTTGTCTGGCATTGCTGCTTGAGCCCGTTGCAAATATCTGGTCGCTTCATCGTACTCCATGTCGATTGTGAGGGCGCGTGCCATGAGCAAAAGCGCCGGTGCACAGTCCGGATTGATGCTCAGCGCCGATTGCAAGGACTGAATGCATCGATCGATGTTGCCTGCTCGCATGTGGCAATCAGCTAAAAGCCGGTGCGGCCATTCGAAATCGGGATATTTCTTGATGAGTTTCTCAGCAGTCCGCTTTGCGTCCTCGGGTTTGATGGCCACTTGAGGCTCCGCGCGCCGAAGCTCGTCAAGCGCCTCTTGAGGAATCTCATGGCGCGGGACGCGGGCATCGAGCAAGCGTTTCGCCTGAATGGCGGTTTCGGTGTCGGGCGCCATCGACATGGCCTTGCGTAAGGAGACGCGCGCTTGCTCCAGCATATTTTCGTCGAGATACCAGATTCCGAGTTCGTGATATTGCTTTGCGGTCAAATCATCGGGAACAACTTCCGGTGGTTTTCCAAACAAAAACACCTCCCCGCATATGCGTTGAGAAGTAAAGTTCTATCCTTTTCGTACTGCAGGACTGTCCCAAACCATGACGCCATTAGATGATATTCCCGGTCGAGCGGCCTATAACACGCGCGATCTCTACGCTCTGCGGCAGTGTTAAACGGACTTAAGCGTCGGCCGGCTGCCTGAGTAGGCAAGCAGTGCTGGACGTAGGCTGGACCCGTGGCGTTGCCAGGAGCCGGCGCTGCCAAGCCCAATGCGCTTCCAACTGTTACGGGTGCACCTCAGGAACGTGCGAGACTCAGCCCTCATGCTAAACTTACTCCAATAGCGGGCGGTTAGCTCAATGGTGGAGCACTTCGTTTACACCGAAGGGGCTGGGGGTTCGAATCCCTCACCGCCCAAGGGTTTTGAGGATCGGGGTTTCGGCGGTGCCCCTTCGGTGCCCCCGAATTTTTTAATTTGGTGGCGCTGGAAAAGCTTATGGGACAGGCATTTCCAGACGCGGAGCATCTCGTTCAAAAAAATTGGTCTGAGGCTGGAAATGCTTGGAGGGTAAGGCTTTCCGGTCAACCGAATTTTCGGGAGGATCTTTCTGCTGCCCCCTACAGACTTCGGAGCAGGGCTACGAGCAGGAACGTTCGTCAACTCCACTTCAAATGTAACCGGCCTTGTCTGAT
Organism: Candidatus Obscuribacterales bacterium; assembly: GCA_036703705.1. GTDB lineage: Bacteria > Cyanobacteriota > Vampirovibrionia > Obscuribacterales > Obscuribacteraceae > DATNRC01. Next base: position 1,444 of record DATNRC010000214.1, on the reverse strand, counting down.
TTACTCATGGACAGCGGCTCCTAGCATGACCGCTCTAACTGGGCACTTGCTCCTAGCGACACTTGATGTGGTGGCATCATAATGTATGCGGCTCGATCTCCAGAAACTACCATCCTGCAGCTATTTTGCAGTCGCTGATGTTAACCTCGGCTCATGCCTCTTGTGGTCGACTCTCATAGGCAAGATATTTTACAATTGTGACCTAATCTCCAATCCCTATTCCCATACGTTTTTCGAGCACACAGTACCACGATGCCAAGAGCCCCAGAGGAGTTGCAACAAGACAAGGTCCTTCTTCGGTTTTTAGAAGAGATCAATGATGATGTCCTGCGTGCGTGCGAAGAAAACGATGAATCTGATGCCGAGCGGTTTTTCACGGACTGGATGCTCGAATTTTGGACAGACACCGGATTGATCGAAGAAGGAGCGGCTGTCTGTAATTACGACACTCGAAAATTTAAAGTCAATGGTTATAAGCCTTCCACAGACGAGGATTCGGTCGATTTGTTCGTATCGCATCTGGTTCAACAAACTGAGATTCAAACGCTTACGAAGGCACAGGTCAATTCTTTATTCACTAGAGCCCGCGATTTCTTTGAAGAAAGTGCCGCCACTTCAAAAAGATTTTTTGAACGTATGGATGGCCCTCCAGAGGCAGCAGCGATCGCTGAGGATATCTTCACTCGACGAAGAAAAATTGATCGCGTGAGGTTTCTTCTCTTCACAAATGCTGTAAGCATCTCTACGGTAAAGGACGAGGAGCAGGTAGGTAATCGCACCTTCTCCTACGAGATTCTCGATCTGGAGCGGACTCTTCAGGAACACCTTAGTCGGCAACCAATTACCATTGATTTTAGAAGTGAGTTCGGCGAGTCGATTCCGTGTCTAAAGGCACCAAATATGGAGGCAGACTATACAAGCTGCCTGGCCATGTTTCGTGGCGAGATTTTGTACAAGATCTATAAACGCTACGGTGCTCGGCTCCTCGAAAGAAATGTTCGGTCATTTCTACAGGCTCGACCAAAGGTAAATAAAGGCATTCGGGAAACCATCGTCAAAATGCCCGACCGTTTTTTGGCCTACAATAATGGAATTTCAGCGACAGCTGCGCATATAGACTTCTATGACGCGCCTGGCGGATCGTGCGTAATCAACCGCATTACTGATCTCCAAATTGTCAACGGCGGACAGACGACAGCGATGATATACCAGACGCACAAAATTGCTCCAGAACATGTATCAAAGATCTATGTGCCAGCAAAAATAACCATGGTTAAAGATCCAGCGCTGCTCGATTCTATCGTGCCGGAAATCGCTCGCTGTGCAAACAGCCAGAACAAGATTTCTGATTCTGATTTTCTCGCGAACGATGCTTTCCATACAACACTGCAAGATCTTTCGAGATTGACGGCAGCGAAGTTGCCAGGATCATCTCAGGTTTTCT
>DATNRC010000213.1:0-3848 GCA_036703705.1 Candidatus Obscuribacterales bacterium | reverse complement strand
GTTGGCGCGAATGCGTTCAAAAAATGCATCCCTGCCGTTCTTACTGATCGGCGCGTATGGTTTGACTGCCTCATACAATCGACCCTGCGCAAGCAGCATGTCCTTTGCTTGATCGTGGCTCAAATTGCCGTCTTTGCTTGACACCATATCGATGAGCCTGTTCACTCTTTGCTTGAAAGCATGAGCGGTGTCAGCATTTCTCTTGTCCGCGAGCCAGATTCGCAGATCAGCCTTGTCGATTTGATTGATGAACCTTGTCTTGGACTCCGGCGTCTTGGCTGCACTTTCCCATTCATTGACGATTCCCCTGCGCAGTCTGCCGTAGTCTTGCTGCTCCAACTGACCCAGCGAGCCTTCTTTCAGCAAGCGCATCATGATTTCAGCTTGATGAGGCTCGGCTATTGAATGGATGATTCGTGTCCATTCTGCCGGAGTGAACTTCAGTTGATTGCGCACCGACTCGTGTTGAACTGCAGCAAAAATCGCGTCACGAGTGGACTGAGCGAAGGCAGTGTCACCGAAAATGCTGTTGCCGACTTTGCGTATACGATGCACAGCCCGATCCAGCGCTGTTGCATCGAAGGGCGGCGGCGTGTCGGCTACTTCTTTTTGTTTGTACTCAACCGCTTGCTCTCTGGCTGTTTCATCTGTAATGCGCTCCCGCCCGCCTTGCTTTGCCGCTCCCGTCAACTCGCCTTCTTCCACTTTTCCAGTGCGCTCTTGATTGCCAGCCCTTCCCTCGTTTTCGACTCTTTCCGTGGTTCCGGTTTTCTCCCGGGCCACCGCAACCACTGGTGTTTCGCCATCTTTTGACGGTTGAATGGTGAGGACTTTCTTCCCTCCCTGGCCCTTATCGGGCAGAGTCGTTGTGACTTCGCCTGAGCGCGGAATCGGAGTGATGGTCCCGCTCTTGTTGGACAGATCGACGTCGAGCACCAGCGTCGAGCCGCCGGCCGATTCGGTATCGGCAGTGGTGGTAATCTCGATTTCGGGCGGTTTGTCGACGATTTCGGGCCCTTGCGCCTCCGCCGGCGCTGCTTTCTTGAAGGGCTCCATTGGCAAACCGAGCGCGTCGCTTGAGAGAAGAGACATCGCTGATTCGAGGTCTTTGCCGCTCATGAGCGCTTCTTCGACGAACTGACGAGCATGCGAGAGCGCTTCGGTATCGGCAGGACTGACTTCGTTTTCCGGTTTTTTCGAGCCTTTCAGCGCTGCTTGGAATTTCTGGAACTGCTCGGGCGTCATCCCAGCTTCAAGGAGCTGGCTCTTTGCGGCCTCAACTGTTGCTTGCAGCCCATCAATCTGCCGGTTCCAGCTCTCTCCTGCCAGTTGGCGCAAAGTCGCAAGAGAGGAGGCGGAGCTTTCGCCTTTTGCGATCTCATCTCTTATCACCATGTCGATCAGCTCGACCGACTCGACATCCGTTTTTATGATGCTTTCCTTGCGGCTTCCATTTTCGGCAATCAGATTTCTGTACTCGGAGATTTGCTCGGCTGTGACGCCTTTTGCGATCAGCGCCTCCTGATTGGCGACGAGCAATTGGTCGAGACCTTTGAGCTTCGACGCCCATGCGTCCTGTATGATTTTGCGCCCCTCAGGCGTCGTTTCGTCGAAGAGGTGAATAGGCCTGCGCTCGCCCTTGCGCACCTGCTGTTCGCTGGTGGCAAGACTGATGCGGTCTTTCCCGGCTCTAAGGAATATCGGATTGTCCGCGCTCTTTGGATTGCCTGTAAGAACTGCCTTGTGCCTGAATGTGCTGTCGAGATTGCACATGGCGATGATATCGGCAACAGTGGCTTTTGTCAGATTGACACCATCGCCCCTGTTGCGCTGAATGAGCAATGTCTGCTCAGACCCATACTCCCGTGCGCCCAGAAAGCGCAAAAACCCTTGCTTGCGGCCGAGCTGCTCGCGCACCTTGACCATCGCTTCGCCTTGCATGTTGAGGCGGCCGAGAGCCTCGTTTAGTGCCTTTTCTCCACCGACGATTTTGTATTCGCGCCGATTTCCTTCCTGCGCATTTTCAATCTTGGCCTCATTTTCCCAGCGGAAATTTCTTCTTCCTGATTCATGCCTGCCCTTTACCTGGTGCCAGGAGCCGAAGCCGACACCAATTACGGTGGAGGTGATGATTGATTCGTTCGTCGTCTTCCAATCGGCAAACTTCGCATCGACAGTTGCCGATTTGAGCAAGTCTTTGGCTGAGTTGAAGTTCAGGTGACCGAAATACTCATGCGTGTGCGCACCGACAAAGCCGGCAGGAATACCCGACACAAAGCCTGCCGTAATGTTGTTTTTGACCAGCGGCGTGAAGCGGGATACGACAGCCTCGCCCGGCTTGCGCATGAAAGGAATGCTTGCCGCTGAAAGAGTAAACATCGTCACCGCACCGGAGGCGCCGTTAAGCAAGCGCGACATGACAAAGGGCCTTGTGTCTTGTTCTTCCGTGGGACGCAATAGGGCGTCATTGACGAAGCCGGTAAGCGCCGCCTCTTTCATCGTCAATCCGAGGACCTGCCGCTGCGAAAGCACCTTCGCCATCTCCATTTCCTTAAGCCCGCGGCGCGTGACGGAGCGCACGCCCTTGCCGGCGATGGCAAACGGCAAGAGCATGCCTATGGAGCTCCCGGCTTGTTGCGCCCAGTAATTTGCCGTTCCGAACTCAGCTGCCTGCGGACCCTTCAAAAGGGAAATTTGTGAGTTCTTCGAAAGCTCGAATTTGGAGCCGGTCAGGGCGTCGCCGATTTGCGCCAGTCCTGTGACCGGTGCCTGAATCGCCGCATGCCCCAGGCTTTGGAAAAAGTCTTTCGTCACGCCAAGAACGCTCGAGTCCGGCTTCGGCTTGTTCGCATGAGCCTCGGCAGCTTGTTTCTCCCATTTAAGAGACTGCATTACGGGCGACTTGGCAAGCTCCATGTCGGCAGCCTTTATGCCCCATGGGTTGGCAAAAGCAGTGGCAACGGCATTTGTGGAGGTGCCTGTATTTTTCTTCTCGCTTAGAAATGCGAATCTTCCAGGCGCTGCTTTCGCATCCGAAGCCGGCACCTCGGTGGTGGTGACGCTGCCTGAATTGGGTCTGAAGTTGGCGAATCTGCTGCTCTTCGGCACTTCTTGCGCTGGGGCGCTCGCCTCGCCTGATTTGGCGAGACTGCTCTCGATCAGGCGCGCACGGACCTCGCCGTTATCGGCTCCTTTTTCCGCTTCCGGCCCTTTTTGGGGCTCGGAGCCTGGTTTTCGCAAGGCGTCAGACTGGGATTCCACCATGTCGGCAGCTTCAAGAGCAGGGCGTAAGTGAAAAGGAAGGCAGGAACGGGCCTCTTGGCTTTCCTTCTCATATATACGCAAAAAAGGACCTTATTAGACATTAAACAAAGCCGCAGCCCTGAGGGGCGGGCTCTCCAGCCAACGGCTCTAGCTAGTTGACTGTCTTTGCCGGAAGAACTTATCTGCCGGGTGTCGGGCGGGCGGCTGTTGCCGCTGGGGCACCGGCGCGCGGCAAGGTGACACGCACGATGGAGTTGTCCTCCTGCTGGCTCACATAAAGATTGCCCTCTTTGTCCAGCGTCAGGTAATAGGGTTTCTTGAAACCGGTGGCGATGATTGTCGATATGCCGGCAGGGTTGATGCGGACGATGGAACCGCTCATGTAGTTTGCCACATACACATTGTTGCTGTCGTCCACTATGACGCCTATCGGGCCTTTGAGATTGGCGCCGCTGCTGAATTGCGAGCGGCTGCCGTCCGTGCTTATGCGATCGATGGAATTGCTTTGGAAATTAGCCACATACAGATTGCCCGAGCGGTCGAAAGAGAGACCGGCGGGGGCGTGAAAACCGGTGGCAATGACC
>DATNRC010000212.1:0-4675 GCA_036703705.1 Candidatus Obscuribacterales bacterium | reverse complement strand
TTGATGCCCAGTCCAATATACACGGCAAGAACACCGCCGGCAACGCAAGCCATCGAGCCCGACATTGATGCAAGCAGCTCCGACATCGTCATGGACGGCACATAAGGCCGAATCAGGAGCTGCGCCTCCACCTGTCCGACGAAAATGCTTGCCGCATTGGACAGCGCTTCCGATCCGCTGGCGCCCATGACGAATGCCACCACTCGCGCCACTATCTGCACAAACTTTTGCATGATGCCGAGATAGTAGGAAATGCTCACCAGGCTGGAGACGAAAATGATTGTCGGCACCACGCGAAATGCGAAGATGTAGTCGGACCCGGGTCCGAACACCTGCAAAAGCGCTTGCGGATTTTTCACGAGAGGTCCAAAAACAAAGCCTGCCCCCTCATCCGAAAAATGAAGGAGGGCGGTAATGGCATCGCCGATGTTCTTGAAGAGCTCCTGCCCGAGAGGCACTTTCAACACGAATACGGCAAGGATAATTTGCAGCGCAAGACCGGAGCCGACAAGCCGGTAATTAATGGCTTTGCGATTGTTGGACATCAGGAAAGCAAGTCCGAAAATGCATGCCACCCCAATTAAGCCAACCAGCTTCTCCAAAGTTCACCCCGAATGCGTCGCCCAAAACGGCGCCCAGCACCAAATACGTCGGACAGTGAAGATATTATTTGCTTGACAAGCCATGTTGGATTTTTCAGCGCCGGCGAAATCTGCGCCAACTCGCATGGCGAGCTCAAGGACTATGGCTCTTCTGCCAGTAAAGCGCCCTTTCCACTCGCGCGCGGACTGATGGGTGGCGCGAGAACCAGAGCTGAACCAAGGCAGGCGGATCCGGCTCTTCGAGATTGAGCCTGGCATAAGTCGAAAGCATGCGCGCCATTGCTGCTCCGTCTCCGGTAAGATTAAGCGCATAATCGTCGGCCCGAGACTCAAAGTACTTGTTTATCGCTCCGTTAACAGGTAAGAGCAAGAACGAGATGATGCTGGCAGCAAGCAGTCCGGCCGGAATGATTGCTATGTCATCGACTTTCTTTATGCCCCACTGCAAGGGAAAGCGCCGCACCGCATATGGTGCAAGAAACTGCGCGCCAAGGAGAAGCACCAACAGCTCGGCTATGCTCAAGCAATTGCGCGTCCAGAAATCTCCCATTTGATGGTGTCCTATCTCGTGCGCCACCATCATTTCTATTTCGTCTTCTTTCATATTGGCTATGGCATTGTCGAAAATTATGATGCGCACTGACGAGCCGACCCCAATTGTTGATGCGTTAACCTTTTTTGTTTCTTGGCTCGCTTCCTCGACGAGAATAGGAACGTCTTTCAAGCCTGCTTTCTCCGCAAGGCGTTCGAGCCTCGTGCGCAAAGGCCCGGCATCAAGCGGCTTGTATTCAAAAGGAATCAAATCAAAGAAATAGCCGGAGAATGCCGACGCGACCAGGATGAGGGGAGCCCCCATGCCAAAGAGCACCAGACCCCAGTTTTGAGGCCAGCGCCTGACCGCGGCAAAGGCAATCGTAAGCAGCAAAATGGCTGGAATGACGTCCAGCACTCCATTGATAACGTAGCCGGAAAGCCATGTAAACAGGGACTCTTGCTGGAAGCCAAATGCCCTCTCCAGCAAAAAATCGCCAGCAAAATGCACAGGCAAATAGAGCGCAAGCACAGACAGAGCAATACAGGTATAAAGAGCCGCAACCTGCACGATAAGCTTGTCGTGTTTTCTTAGCACTTCATCTCTCAACCGTGCCGCAAGCCCTGTATGAAGAAAGACAAAAAGTATTGCCACTGACCAGAGCTTGCCGGAGAAGTAGGCAATCAGCCCATACATCGAGTACTGGCGCATGGCATCCGTCGCAACAAGCGGATCGGGCATGGCGGATCTTATCTAAGCATAGGAGAATTGGCAGCCGGCGTTGCTAGCTGGTTGGAAAGAGGCGCCTGCGCGGGCAGGGGGCTGAACGCGGATTTCGGTTGATACGGCAAAAAACGCGCTTCGGATTTGACGTGCGGCGGAGCAGGCTGCGGCACCGGCTGAGGGGCAGGCGCTGGAGCCTCGGCAGGAACGACATCGGGAGCAGGCGCCGGTTTGGCGGTGTCGGCAGAATTCGCGTGCGGCGGCGCCTCCGGTGGTCCCGGTTTGGTTATGGCATTGACGTCGGTAATAGGCTCGGCGGCAGCGCCTTCCCTGGCTTCGCTGGCGCCGCCAGCCTGAGTGGCTGCACCGCCATCGGCGGCGTCCACCGCTCCTTTGGTCAGCTCACGCAACCCCGGCAGCGATTCGCCCTCGCTGGCCATCTTCTCGCCGCTTTTCTTGTCGGGCTCGGGGGCGCTGGGCGAAGGCGTAATGAAGGCACCGGCGGGAGTGGGAATGGCTATGTAATAAGCTTTCATGTAATCGCGCCAGATTTTGGCCATGACCACGCCGCCCGTCACGTTCGTGCCGGCAATCGGCTTATTCTCATCGTTTCCGCCCCAAACCGCAGTGACCAGATCGGGTGTGAAGCCAATAAACCAGATGTCCTTGCCTTCATCGGCGGTGCCTGTTTTGCCGCCGACAGGGCGATCTTCCAGCTTGGCCTGCGTGCCGGTTCCATATTTCACGACATCTTGAAGAACGTCCACCAGCCTGGCCACTGGTTCCATATTGAAAACCTTATCGACGCGCGACTCAAAAACTTGAATGACCTGGCCGCGGTTATTTTCGATTCTCCTCAAGGCCTGAGGTTTGATCGCCACACCGCCCCTGACAAACGTCGAGTATGCTGACGCCATATCCAGTGGCGATACGGCAGAGCTTCCCAGAGCAAGGGAGAGATTGGGATCGAGCTTCGTTGTTATGCCGGCCAACCTTGCCGTCTCGACGATGCTGTCGATACCGGCAAGCTGAGCTATCCTCACTGCCGGCACGTTTCTTGACAGCGCGAGCGCCGTACGCACCTTGATTTTGCCCATGAATTTGCGGTCGAAATTCTTGGGCGCGTAATCGGGCAATCCCCATGGTTGTTTTACAACGAGAGGCGTGTCTTCGATGATGCTGTCAGGAGTGACTACGCCTTTCATGAATGCAGTCAGATAGACGAACGGCTTAAACGACGAACCAGCCGTGTGAGGATTGGTGGCGCGATTGAATTGGTGCTTCCAGAAATTGCCCACGCCGCCGACCATAGCCACAATCGAATTGTCGGACACGGTGACAGAGACAAGCGCCCCCTGAGAAACACCTTTCGGCGCTTTCTTGATGGCCTCGCTCAGAGTTTTCTCCGCCAATTCTTGCGCTTTTGGATCAAGATTTGTGTACACTCGCAAACCTTGCTTGCGCATCTCAGCCTGGCTGAACTCATTGCGCAAGAGCTCGAGAACATAGCTCATATAGTACGGATATTTTTGCAGCGGGTTGCTGCCCTTCTTGAAGACGAGCTTCTCCGCCTTTGCCGCCTTGCATTGCTTGGCTGTGATGTAGCCGTATTCCTGCATTTTGTCGAGAATTTCCTTTTGCCGCGTATAGGCCTGATTTCGATTGGCAGGAGAACCCAGCTCGGAAGGCGCTTTCACTAGTCCGGCAAGGAATGCCGATTGAGCAAGGGACAGACCGGCTGCCGTGCGATCGAAGTAGCGAGAGGCCGCGCGCTCGATTCCATAAGCATTGTTGCCGAAATAAACTTGATTGAGATACATCTCGAGGATGCGTTCTTTCGGATATCTCGCCTCCAGCTGCCAGGCCAGGTACGCCTCTTTGATTTTGCGATCGATATTGCGCTGCGCTTCGGTGAAGAACAAGTTTTTGACGAGCTGCTGCGTGATTGTCGATCCGCCTTCAACCACGTGTCCGGCCTGCAAATTGGCCATGGTGGCACGCATGATGCTCATCAAGTTGATGCCGTGGTGCTCGTAGAAGTGGTGATCCTCTGCAGCAAGTATGGCCTGCTGCATTTGCGTCGATACTTGATTCAAGGGAATGACGCGCCGGTCTTCATCACCTTCCACGGTGGCAACAAGGTGATCGTAACGGTCATAGACCTGTATGGCCTCAATGGGCTCATAGCGCTCGACCAGCGTAATGTCAGGCAGATCTTGCAATTGCCGCCACAAGGAAGCCCCGAAATAGCCGGCGCCAACGGCGGCTACGACAACAGTGGCATAGAAAGAGAAGCGAAAAAGCCTGCCGACTGCTCCTGTGAGCCCACCCGACTTCTTTCTCATTGCCTTCGAACGACGAGTCGCCACCAGAAATCCTCAAATTGAAAGTTTATTGAGAGTGCTTCGATTTCGCTTATGGCGTTTCAATTGTACGAAATCTCGCCGTAGGGCTCAGTTAAAGGGCACGACTTGAGCTAAATTATAACGGTCCGGCCGTCGCCTCGCTCGCTCACGGCTGTCAGGTGAGCCGGGGAGGCGCTATGTTTTTGAACCATGTAAGGTTCAAGCAAAATAACGGCTAAATCTGCAAAACCGCTATGGATGCTGGTTTTTCAATTTTTGGATGTTGAACCCTATATGGTTCATTTTCTAAGAGGATAGAGGGACGATAAAGCCTCAAAATGGCAAAAACACCCTCAGAACGGCAATTTCGAATCAACGGCGATTTCGAATTAGTCACACTTTCCAATCAGCCCTGGCAGGCACCACAAAACAAGCGGATTGCGATCATCCGCCAAGCAATTGGGATTGGCAGG
>DATNRC010000211.1:0-6445 GCA_036703705.1 Candidatus Obscuribacterales bacterium | reverse complement strand
CTGGCTAAACCGCCGACAAGCCTGCCTCTTTCAAGGAACGATTCGGAATGCGCGTGCAGGTCATTGGTGTGTAAGATGGAAAGACGGAGATCTACATTGTCCTGGCCGTTAACAGCGTCAGAGGCGAGCAAATTGGTGAGGAGGCAAGCCGTGACCATTGCCGAAGCAAACAAAATCAGACCGTTGGTCAGCCTTTTTTTCGCTATGTTTTCCCTGTTGCTAGCCACGACGTTTATTTTGCCTCCTACTTATGTATACGCTCAAATGCCCGGAAGAGTTCGAACTTTAGACGTGGAATTTGTTCCCGAACCGGGCTGCCCCGTGGAAGTTACATCCGGAAGGTCGGAGCTCGATCTCGACCCTTTTGATGTACCGATTTCGGCGAGGATCTATATTGACTACAAGAATAATTCAGACCGGCCGGTTACGGCTGTCAAATTTCGCATACGGTTTACAGACCATACGGGAAAAGACAGAGGCACTTTTCATGCGCCTGATATGTCACCTGCCCCGTTAGGCGCGGGACAAGTGATAAGCGCCAAGTGGAAACACGAGAAAGTGCATCCCGCCACAATGTCGATGAAAATCCGTGTTTTGCAAGCCAAGTATCAGGACGGCGGAAGTTGGCAGAGCGCCCGCATGGCTGAATTAGCTAACCCGCCCGCCGGTGCGCAGGCTGGCGGCGGCTTGATTCCTGCCGGTCAGGGGCAGGCGATTCCGCCGGATTCACAGGGGCAATTGGTGCCGGATCAAGGTGGCGCCGGTGGTGGCTTGTCCGGAAATTAACACAAATTAACACCATACCAGGAATTCAAATAAAATCAAGTCTTTTCGTATATCGGCAGGCGATGTATCGTATATGCACCATGATGGCTCTCTATCCCGAGAGCATTGCCAAGAGAATAGACCATGAAGGGCGTACTCAAAGCGCTTGTATCGCTTGCTCCTGTCGTAGCCGCGTGCTACTTATTGTCCAGCCTGAAAGGGCATGCAGCACTGCTTTTGGTGCTATTTGCCTGTTTTGGATGGTGTGCTTGGACTATTTATCAAGAGCGCAGAAAACTCGCGCTCAGGCAAGAGCAAATGCAATTGGACATCAGCGCATCGTCGCCCGCTTATGAGGCGCCCGCATTTTGCAGCCCCAATGTGCAGGAGACAGTTTTGGCGCCGCCCACTGATACCAGAGCGGCTCGCCTGCCGGTCAAAATTGAGCTGCCTGTTGTTAATCCTCCTGCGTCCGATAACGTCCGGCAATTTCCCATGCATAAGCTGACAAGGCGCACCGCCGGCGAAGCCTGAGGGCGGTATTAAATATGGTGGCACGGTCCAGCTTCCGATTACCGCTCTGCTCCGGTTTATCGACGTGCATACCGGGCAGTGCCGATCGTCTGCTGTGCGCTCGCTAAGCGGCGGGCATCAGTAACCCGTCCCTTTCCCTTTTTGCAAGCTTGTCATTGAGTGTCTTCTTGTCACTGCTGTTCCGATTCAAAGAGCTGGCTCAACCGTTGAAAAGGCGAATGGCACTTTTTGGCCGCGTATTCGTTGCCGTTACGGGTACAGGAATACCATAACTTTCATTAGTGGCAGTAAGCGACGTAATGCCTTGTCGGCTGGATATCCCGAGAGTTGATAAGGAAAACCATATAAAGGGCAACACCACGGATCATCAAATGGGTACACTGGTTATTATGAGGGCTTTCCTGACATGAGTTTTGAATCGATGCAGGTTGTCCCCTAAGCATAAAGCCGTAGAAGAGTCTTGCAGACGATGTACAACATCGAAGCTTTTAGTCTCGAGGATATGACCCATCTCGGCTCCCAGTTGCGCGAGATGGGCACCGGTGCGGCTGATCTCAGCGAGACCGCGCAGCGCATTGTGCGTCACCTCTATCGATCATTTCAACTCAAAGATTCGGGACGTGAAGCCTTCGCTCTTGTGAGGCTTTTCGTTACTCAAAATTATTCCGAGCTCGACCGTGAGCTCAGGGGGCTGGTTGATGAGCTGGTCTTTCAGAACGGAGAGCGAAAACCGGTAAGCCCCGAGACAAAATGCCTCAAGTTGCTCGCCACCGTTGGCGAGCTGCCGGAATGGTCAGATCCAAAGCTGTCCCGCCACCACCGCATAACTCCACTTATCAGTTCGGACCTGGTCGCCCGCTCTCCCATGATTGCTCGACTGCTGCAACAATTCGGCCTCGATCTTTCACGTTTCCTGGAAACGGAACAGGTTGAAAACGGGGGTATTTTTGTTGATCAGGAGCAATCCAGTTTCAACGTCTTCTATGTCAGCGATGCGCAGGACTCGCCTTACATCCACGCCCAAACCGAGTTTGTCATTCCTTTCGGCATCAAATCAGTGCTTGGCTATGGCGGTGTTCTATCGGCCGGGCATATCTTCGCCGTCATTCTCTTTTCTCGAGCGCCAATCAGTAAGGACATGGCTCAGCGGTTTAAACCCCTTGCTTTGAGCACCAAAAATGCCCTCATTCACGTGTCCGGAACCAGGGTGCAGTCGACTCAACAGGTGACCAAATAGCTCAGGTGAGTAATCCGATTACGCCTTGCGGCGTGTCAAACGATTGAACACCATCATCGGCTCATCGAGCCTGAATGAGAGGCACAGGCCCGCGTACAAAAGAAGCCCGACGCCGCTGGCAACGAAAATGGACAAACCAAGCTCCAACGCGCGGGCGATGGTTATCGTGCTATGCATCGTCGTTTCGAGCCAGGACTGAATGAACATTGCCGACGCTCCGCATGCTGCTGAAGCGGCAATCATTACTATTAGCGGAACAATGACTTGCGTCAGACCGAGATTGCCGATTTTGCGCTTGAGCAAAAATGCCAGGCAGGTGAGGTTGAAGACTGTCACCAGCGTGAGAGCAAGAGCAATACCGCTTATCCCCATGGGACCGACAAGCGCCCAATCAAGAAACAAATGCACTCCGATAGCAACAAGGGCAACATAATATGGAGTTTTCGAATCCTGATGGGCGTAAAAAACGCGCGTGATGAGATCTCGTGCCAGGTAAAAGATGATTGAGGGCGCCATGAACAGCAGCGCCTGTACCATCATTGTCGTGTCTTCGGCAGTGAATCGCCCTCTTTGGAAAAGCAGCTCCACGATCGGGCGGGGGATGGTAAGCAGCAAAGCCGTGATCGGCAGACCCAAGAACCACAGAAAGCGCAAAGCTCTCGCAAGCTCCTTCTTCAGGTCTTCGACTTTATTTGCAGCCACCTGCTCGGTAAAACGCGGCAGTATGGGAACCAGCATCGCAGTGAGCAATACGCCCAGGGGAAGTTGAACCAGCCGATTGGTATTGACGATTGCCGACAAATGACCGCCCGTGACGCTGGGGATTTGCGAAATGAAGATACTATCGATGAATGTATTCAGCTGACCGACAGATGTGCTGATTGTCGCCGGCCAGAGCATCGAGGCGTACTCTTTAAGGCCGGGGTGGGGCTCGAAATTGAACGACCACTTGATCGGCGAGCGCAGCATGCCGGGAATTTGCACGAGCGCCTGGCCGATCGCACCGGCAAGCGTTCCTACGGCAAGGCACAGACCGGCATCGTCGCGGAAGAATATGACGGCAACGATGATGGCAATTGAGGCGATGGCGGGAGACAGCGACGGCCAGAAAACCTTGTCGTAGACATTGAGCACTCCATAAGACAGTCCCACGATGCCGGCAATTGCGATGAGCGGCGCCATGACGTGAAGCTGACCAACTGCGTCAGCAAACAACTGAGCTCTCAGTTGCGGATCGAGATTGGTGGAGGGAAAGATCAGGGATACCAGATATGGTGCCAGAAAGTAGACGGCGGCCATGATCACGCTCAAGATGACGACGGTAAGAGCGGCAATCTGAGCCATTAACTTGCCGGCATCAGGCGTGTCCTTGCGCGGCGTGAGCACGGCTACCGTAGAAGAGTGAAACGGTCCGCCCAGTCCGCCAAAGAGGATGAGGACGTTGCCAGTAAGTTGATATGCCAGGTTGTAGGCATCGAGCGCTCTGCTCAGCCCGAACGAAGATGCCACCACCATATCGCGCGCCAGTCCGGCAAATTTTGAAAGAACAGTGAGAATGGCAACCAGTCCGAAAACACGTCCGAGAGATCGTTTCTTCTCGACGTGCTCGCGTTGACCTGGTTCAGCGGTCACTCCCGACTCCTCTCCGGCTGATTGGATGTTTGCCCTTCAGCACCGCGCATCTCCGCCAGCTCCCTGGCATATTTTGTTGACGGCGCCTCCGGCAGTGGAGCGCACGATTTGTGCAAGGCTTTCCATGGATCCGACGCTTGAGCCAATTTTTCGCTGTTTGCTCGCCCTTCGCTGGGCTGGGTGGGTGGTATGCCAAGATACCTGGCAGCTTCCATTGTAATCGCATTGAATACCGGACCAGCAACGGTGTTGCCCCAGCGCCCGTCTGTCTGCGGACTGTCGAGGACGACCAGGCAAATCAACTGAGGGTTGTCTGCCGGCAAAAAGCCAATGAAGGAGGCGATCGTCTGACCTGGAATATACCCGCGCCCGCCGTTGACCACCTTTTGCGCGGTGCCTGTCTTTCCTGCCACTCTGTAGCCGGGCACCTTGCCCGCGATTTGAGTGCCGAGGGCAATATTGTCGGCAAGCAGGCGGGAAACCAGTTTGGCGGTCTGGCTGGAAATCACCTGACGTTTTTTCGGCTCCGTCCACTTCTCGGTCACGCCTGTGCGCGGATCGTAAACGCGCCGGATCAAATGCGGTTGTATCCACACTCCGTCATTAGCAACGGCCGAGACTGCCGCCACCAGCTGCAGCGGCGTGACGGCAATGGCTCCCTGACCGAATCCGGTCGTGGCTTGATCGAGCGGCTTCCAGTACTTGTGGTGGAGAAGAAGGCCGGCAGACTCTCCAGGCAAATCGATGCCCGTCGGCTGCCCGATGCCGAAGCTCGTGAGCATGGAATGAAACTTCTCGGCTGACATGGCAAGCGCCACCTGGGCAGTGGCAATGTTGCTCGAGTGTATGAACAGATGCAAAAGATCGAGCGTTCCATGACCGCCGTCGTGGTTGTGTATGGTGCGGTTGCCGATGCGCATGGCGCCGCCATCGTAGAAGGTGCTGTTAGGCTTGATGGCGCCAGTATCGAGACCAGAGCTGACGGTAATTATTTTGAAAGTCGATCCGGGCTGATAAACATCGACCATGGACCAGTTTTTCGTTATCTCAAGGGGAAACTTCGAGTAATGATTCGGATCGTACGGCGGATAGTTGGCCCAGGCCAGAATCTCGCCGTTTGTCGGATCGGCAATGAGGGCCGTTCCTTTTAAGGCGCGTGAATGGCGAGCCATGGCAAACAGCTCTTTTTCGGCAAGATGCTGCAGGTAATTATCGATGGTCAGTTCAACGTGCCTGCCGAGAGGCGGCGAAATCCCCCAGTCCGCCTCGCCGGCATGAGGCAGGAGAATGGTCCGACCGTGGCCGTCCAGCTGCGGCTTGGGAATGCTTCCTGTGTCTTTCAAAAGTTGCTCTTCAGCCTGTTCTACTCCGCCCTGGCCTTTGGTGTCCATATTGACGTAACCCAGTATGTGAGCGGCAAGCTGCCCCTCGGGATAATGGCGGAACGGTATCGGAACGATATCGACCCCCGGCCAGTTGAGGGCCTGAATTTCGTCAACTGTCTCACGCTCCAGATGGCGCGCCAAAGTGATGACCGGATAACCCTGAGTGAGCAGCTTGTATGCCTTATGCGCGCTCTGCTTGGTGATGCGTGCCAGTATTTCTGCCGCTTCGTGGGGCCCTGCCTTGAGCAATTCGGGGTGCACGTAGACATCATATCTGGTGGTATCGATCGCCAGAGGCAAGCCGTGCCGATCGGTGATGGCGCCGCGGTGCACCAGAAGGTTGTGTTGCTGCCGTTGAACCTGCGCTCGCTTTAATAGAGTCGGGCCTTCAACTATTTCCAGATAATAAAGGCGCCCTATGACGAGCAGGAAGCCAAGATATATGAGAATCTGCCAGATTCTGAGCCGCCACAGGGGTGAACGTGGCTTTCTACAGGCCAGACGCGATCGGCTTCTTGAACCGAACTCGGCAGTTACCGTGGGCACCGGCTAAAGCCTCCCATAGGAGCGCTGTTAATATCCTGACATGATAGGCAGGTGATGTTGGCTGGGACGGAAAGCCGTCATTTTAGGCGGAGCAATTTCTTTCACTATAAGAACATGCTCGGGCACGCGCAGGCCGAATCTGCCGACGACACTGTCTTGAATGCCTTCGAAAGAAATAGCTCTGAGAAGCTGAGCCGAAAGCTCGGAGTTTTGCTCGCTCAGCCGGCGCGCTTGCTCCTGCAGGCGGCTAATATCGTTGGTGTAGGCCACGTCGAATCCGTACCCGGCGATGGCTACGCCGCACAAGGCTATGAGAGTGGTCTTCAGCACGCGATTGATGCGCACC
>DATNRC010000210.1:0-3411 GCA_036703705.1 Candidatus Obscuribacterales bacterium | reverse complement strand
ACTGCCATGTTGTGCATTTACCGTTGGCGTGCCTATGTTCATGATTTACCTCTAGCTGGCGTCTGCCAGTATGTGTGTGTCGCTTTCGTCTGTTGTGGCCCTGCTCATGGTGCGCACGTTTTTTGCCGCCGGCGGCTGGATTTTTCGCACGCTCCCCGTTGAGCCATCTAATTCAATCCAATCGCCGTCCTTGAGCCAGCCAGTAATTCCTTTGACCGAAACAATGGCCGGGATGCCAAGCTCACGCGCGACAATCGCCGTATGGGAGAGCAAGCTTCCATACTCCACGACGATTGCTCGCGCGTGCGCGAAAAGAATGATCCAGCCGGGATCGGTTCGCTTGGCGACGAGAATTTCCCCCTCGAGCGGACGAGCCGACGAGGGATCGCTGACTACGCGCACCGGTCCACGAACGATACCTGGGCAGCAACCCAGGCCTGATTTGACCGTGCCATCGATCATGGTGCCGCAGTCCGAAGGATTGGCGTCCTTCTTCGATCCGAGAAGGACGCCGCGATGAGGCGTGATTTTTTTGCCGGCAGCGGCTCTTTGATTGTCGTCAGTGGATATGGGATTGTCGCCGGCGGATCTGAGGTTGTCGGCGGATCTGAGGTTGTTGCCCATTACGTGTTTGATTTCGGACTTGGAACGAGGAGCCTGCGGGCTTAACGATTCCAGCGTATTTGAATAGCCAAAAGCCTCGATTCTGTCTGGTGGTGCCTCGGTCGACCTGTATTCTGCAAATTCGCGCTTGCGCAGCGCAATGAGTTCTCTCAAGTTTTGAGACACGCCTGTTCCTTCAAAAAACCCGAGCGCCTCTTCGACTTGCAGATAGAAGACATCCTGCTGCTCATCGATCACTCCCAACGACACGAGGCGCGCGCCGAGCGCCTGGAAGATCCTCCGCACGACGCCAAAAAGACGCGTGCGCTCATAGCGCAAATTCTCTCGCGATTGGATACGCCTGCGAGCTTGTGAGAGGACGAACGAAAAGACAGCTCGCTTCCATGGGGCGGATCTGAGTGCGTCCAATGCTCGCTTTTCTGCACAGGCTCGTTCATATGCCCTGCTGGTTGCCGTCTGGTCGTGCCGTGCTGGCGATGCATTTGAGTTGTTCGCTTCGATATTCGCATGGCGGCTAATTGCCTTAGCGTTCGAGACTGTTAGATCCGCGTTCGAGACTGTTGGATTCGCGTTCGAGGACGTTTCCCTAGAATTCAGGTCCGTTGCCCTGTCGTTTGAGTAAGCGGATTGAGAACGGTTATGAATGATCGCTTGCGCCATCTGCCCAACATTGCGCAGGAGTGGCATGGGATCTTGTTCCAGCGTCAGACTTTCAAGCTTGAGCTCATTGACACAGCGGTCACCAAACTTGGCAATATAGCCGTTCAATTGCTGCTGAAACTGGTGATGCTGCGCCACTGCTCCTGCCACTGTTTCTTTGGACCCGTAGAGAAGCTCGCGCACCAGCTCGGCGTCGCGAGCAGCAGTGTCAGCCATCTCACGCATCCGCATGGCCGGCTCGGCGCTGATGATGCCGCCGGCACTCATGAGCAGGTCGTTTTTCAAGCTGTCACTTTCTTGGGCAAGCCACTTAGCCGTGATGCTTTTCAGCGTGCCGAAAAAAATCATGGCGAAGAAGTCATTCAGCAGTGGTGCGTCCCACCGGGAAAGAAGCTTTTCTTCGAGCTGCCGATACAAGCGAACTAATTGCTCCGGCGAAGACTCGCTCAGATCGGCCGGCACCAGGGACAGTGTCGCGTCCAAGTGCTTTTGGAATTTATTGATCTGATCGTGCAACGTCAGAAGATTGACGCTCATCGAAAGGAAGCTGATTGCGAGCGCGGCAATATCACTCACCTTCGTGTCACGATCATTGACATCAGCCATGATTTCGTCCGGCAGCCCCTCGGAAACTCCCATCATTTGCTCCATGAATTTTCGATTGACGCGAAATCCGGGAAGCATGGCAAGCAGACGATACCAATTGATCAAGTTGTAATAGATTCTCCCGCGAAACAGACCGAGCATTTGCGGGAAGATGCAGCTGTTTTCTCGTATCCTCTTCTCAGGCACGCCCATGATGCGGACAAAGTGGAGATAGACATGCTCGTAAGCCTTACGGGCGAAGGAGAAAGTCATGGGTGTGGTCACCCCCTGGTAGCTTTCGCCGATGTTGCTGTTGTCCCAGATCCGGCGTGCACCGGAATTGGTGGCGGTGGCTGGCAACGAGGTGATGGGGCGCGCCTGCAATACATATAAACAATCCGCCTCATACGCCCATTCCACGTCCTGGGGAGAGCCAAAATGCTTTTCTATCTCCATGGCTATGGAGGCTACTGCCAGTACCTGTTCGTTGGTCAACGCCGAGGGTTCGGCGGAGGCACCGCTTTCGGTGCCGCCGTCGGATGGAAGCGCAAGCCCGATGGTGCTTTCGCTTGCATTGCGCTCAATGCGATAAACATCCGCGTCAACCACGCCTGACACCAATTTATCGCCCAGTCCCCGAACTGCATTGACAATGATTGATGCGCGGCGGCCGCTTACGGGATCGACAGTGAACGCCACACCGGAGGCGGTGGCGCTCACCATTCTTTGAACGACGACGCAAGGCGCCTTTGGCGGCAGCTCCATGTGTTTCAGCCGGCGATAGGACAGGCACCTATCGCTGAATCCTGAGCACCATACTTCAACGATGCGCCGAACCACGTCCCTGCGCTCCACATTCAAAAACGATTCGAGCTGCCCGGCAAATGAATGCTCGTTCCCATCCTCATCTTGCGCCGAAGAGCGCACCGCGACCAGCTCGCCGTTCGGACACAGCTTATCTAATGCTGATTCAATCTGGGCCATGATTGGCTGCGGCACGCAAATCATCTTAGGCAAATCAGGAATCTCGGCAGCTCTAGAAGAGGCAGCGAGAGCCAAGAGAGAGTCTTCGTCAAGGCTCGCGTAGAATGCCTCCGACCGGACAACGAAGAAGTCAGGCACATTGAAGTTGGCACGTTTGAGCTCCGCCAGCTTGTTCGCCTTTCCGCCGAAACCCGGCGCCCATTCGGCCATTGTCACAGGCTGGGACATGCCCGTTGCGTGGTCCCTTCTAACGGCATCACTTCCCTCCCCAGAGCCGAAGACGACAAACCGGCTCAGGTCACTGTTTAGCTCTATATTGCGCGCAATATGCATGGCACTGCTCCCAGGCAAAGGTACATAAGTAAAGTCCAGATTCCGGAAAAATCTTCAAATCGCCTGGCCAATTCAGTTTGTGGATTGGTTGTGAAACGCTTAATGAGGGCGACCGCCAGGAGGACGAGACATGAGGTGACGATGAGAACGGGAATGAAAAATTGGAGCGTGTAAGCGGTTGCCAGCGCGAAAATGGCCGACCCCACAACTGCCGCCAGCCATGCG
>DATNRC010000209.1:0-9363 GCA_036703705.1 Candidatus Obscuribacterales bacterium | reverse complement strand
TTCTGCAGGCGCCTAAGCTCCGCATAACCTCTTTCACGCAGCAACGGAAGCGGTTCGTCAATCATCTCTTCGTAAAGAAGCTTCTTTCGGTAGAGCTCGGCACCCAGTGCATAATCGCCATTAGCATTGGGCAGGATTTCCCTTTCCAGGTATTGGCCATAGTCCTTAAGTGCTGCTTTGACCTGGTTGTTAACCTGGGCAAACTCTTCCTGGAGCTGCGTGCTCTTAACCGTTTTAAAGGCTTCCGGAACATCCTTATCGAAGAAGGAGACAATACCCGGCAGCTGCTCGAGGGCTATTTCAACGTAGATACGCGGTACCAGTTGCGGGTCTAAATTCTCTCTTGCCGCCTTCAAAATAGAGGGGATCTCTCGTTCACGCTGGATAGCGCATTTCATTCGCTCATCCAGGGGCGCAAAATTGCGCTTGATGAGCGCAAAGACAAGCGCACAGGAAAGTGAGCTGTAACGATCGGGATTAGTTCTCCACTGCTTAATCTCCTCGAGCTCGAGCAACTGTCCCTTCACGTCGCTGACAAGCAGGCTCAGATCAATGCGCTGGTCATCCGTGAGCTTCGCCCTGTCAAGCGCATTGAATCGCTTCAGATAGTCCTTCAGAAACCTAATCTGGCGGCGGACACCTTCAGCCGACACATTGGGTACTAGAGAGTCATAATCATGAACACCTGCCTCTGTCGCATAGTTAGGGTTGAGCCTGAAAACCCCGTCATAAAAAGTGTCCACCAGAGAATTGAAAGCCTTCCTCGTTTCGGTGTCGGCCTTTTGTGCAGCTCCTCCGGCCGCAAATGCCTCGCCGGCTCTCTTTTCAGATGGGGGGCTCACTGCCTTTTCGTGATTAACAGCAGAAAGCTTTTCTTTTGGCGCAGCAGCGCCTGCCGCCTCGGTTTCCCCAGAATCTGCGCCCTCTCGGTAAGACGTCAATTGATGAGCGCCCGATGTCCGAGCCTCAACTTGAAGGACATTAACACTTGCCATCAGTGCATCAAACATGAGAAGCCCGCATGCCAATAGAGCAATATTTCCTTTATCAAAGCGTGGTTTCGGCATGTAAACAGTTATTTCCTCTTAGATTTGCAAACATCAGGGAAGAATCTCGCCGTCAAATGATACGGCACGGCTCGGCATTCTTTGCCTTGTCTCTCCAGCTGCGAAACAATTTAGACACTCAGAAATGGGAAGAAACAATTACAGATCAGGAACAGCGATCAAAAAAAGTTTCAAATTACACTTGAGGGCATCATATACTCACCAGATCGGATGGATTGCATGCTTATTACATCCGAAAATGGTAACTTTTGGGGAGGAGGCTCAGAAAGACGCATGGCAAGGTCGTATGACATTTTTGTGCTGGTTAAGCAGGTGCCGGACCAGGGCTCGAAAGCTGGTTTGAACCCGGACGGCACAATCGACCGCGCTCGCGCCAAGAGGATGCTCAACCCTTTTGACCGCTATGCCTTGCAAGCCGCCTTGCACACGAAAAAACACTACGGCGGTACAGTAACAGCCATCTCGATGGGTCCGCCGCCGGCAGTCGAGGTGCTGCTTGAAGCATTAGAACATGGTGTCGATCGCGGCTTTCTCCTTTCCGATCGCCGCCTGGCTGCCTCGGACACGCTGGCGACCGCCTATGCTCTTTTCAAAACCGTCACCTATGTGGGTCGCTTCGATCTCATTTTTTGCGGTTTGCAAACTACAGACGGTGACACTGCTCAAGTGGGACCGCAGCTGGCAGAGCGGCTGGATCTTCCGCAAGTGACATACTGTGAAGATTTTTCCATCGAAGACAACAAAGTGAATGCCAGGAGAATCATTGAGGGCGGCTATCAGAAAGTGGTTTCGGAAATGCCCCTGCTTGTGACAGTGGCCAATTCGTATCATCCGCTGGAGTACAAGTCTTTCCGCGGCACCTGGCGCGTGCAAAGACTGCAACGTAATCCGGATGAGCTGAAGAAATATATTCAAACCGTGGATTTGGACATCATCGGTGCCGATCCTGAGCGTTGCGGACTGAAAGGATCGCCGACGATCGTGGCTGCCACGGAGAAGGTTGGAGAGCTCGGCGGCAGTTGCCAGCTGCATCAGGGGCATTCAGCGCCAGAACTTGTAGAAGATTTATTGGCCACCTCAAACATCAAGGACTTCCTCGCGACGGCGAAGTAGCTTTGATGTCTGGTTATTGTTAGCAAGGATTACCCCAGGACACATGCGATGAATGAACAACCAGACCTTTCGAAATTCAGCCCCAAAGGCGATGTGCTTGTAGTTGCCGAGCAAATTCTGGGCGATCTGCAGCCAGTTACGTTGGAACTTTTGGGGGCGGGACGGTTGCTCGCCGACAAAATGGAGCGATCGCTAATCGCCATTGTGCTCGGACACAAGATTAGCGACTTGGCGCCGAAACTTATTGAGTATGGTGCCGACAGAGTATATGTTGCCGATCATCCTGAACTGTATTACTACCGCACGCTGCCTTACAGGCGCGTAGTCTGCGATTTTCTGGAGTCGCTCCCTGAGCCTCCTCATACTGCGCTCCTCGGCTCGACAACCACAGGACGTGATCTGGCACCGAGAATAGCTGCTCATTTCGACACCGGTCTGACCGCGGATTGCACCGAACTCGACATCGGACCATATGAGCACAAGAGCAAAGTCGATCCAAGCAAAATAGGCCTCTATCCCAATTGCCTTTACGCCATAAGGCCAAGTTTCGGTGAAAGCCTGAAAGCGAGAATCCTGGGACCATGGAAAAACCCGCAGATGGCAACCACGCGACCGGGCGTCATGGTGCCGCTCAAAGCCGATCCCAAGCGGAAAGGGGAAATCATCACGCTGGAAGTAAAGCTCCAGCCCCAGGACTTCAGATTGATGGTGGCGGAAACGGTACGCGAGGTGGCAAAAGGAGTCAAACTGACGGAAGCCGACGTCATCGTCAGCGGTGGCTTCGGGCTTGGCACTGCCGATGGCTTTGACCTTATTTTTGAGTTGGCCAAGTGTTTTGAGAACTCAGCAGTTGGCGCTTCTCGTAAAGTCGTCGATTTGGGCTGGATACCTTATCAGCATCAAGTCGGACAAACAGGAAAGACCGTGCGACCGAAAGTTTATATCGCCTGCGGCATCTCAGGAGCCATTCAGCATCGCGTGGGCATGTCCAAATCCGGCTTGATCATTGCTATCAATAAAGACGCAGATGCTCCAATTTTCAAGTTTGCCCATCACGGAATCGTAGGAGACATATATCAAATCATTCCGGAATTGATTCATCAGTTTAAAGAAGTCCAGTCAGGTCGGGGGGTTGAAGCAGTTGTCAGCGCGCATTGAATACGATCTTTTGCTAGTGGGCGGAAGCCCGTCTAATCTCACATTGGCATATCACTTTCTGGAACTGGCTAAAGAAAGCGGTAAAGAATTCACCGTCGCCATACTTGAAAAAGGCAAAGAGTTCGGCTCCCACATCATGAGCGGCGCTGTGTCCAATCCGCACGTTTTGAAAAAGGTGTGGCCGGATTACAAAGAAAAGGGCTTTCCCATCGAAGCGGAGTGCAACGAGAGTAATTTTTCCGTTCTCGGATTGAAAAAGAAGTGGGACATGCCTCATTACATGTATCCCAAATCGCTCGATAAGACAGGCTATTTGGTCTTGACCCTCAGTTACGTAACAAACTGGATGGCCAACCAGGTGATGGAGAAAGCCAAAGAAGTGCCCAATGTGCAAATCGATCCGTATACAGGTTTCTCCGCCCACTCGGTCGTATTCGAAAACGGGCGAGTCGCTGGCGTCAGTGTTTCAGAAAATCCCAAGTCCGAAGACGATTATGTATACGCGCGTGTCACTTGCTTTGGCGACAAAGGCTTCATATCGAGAGACGTCATCGATCATTTCAAACTCAGGGACTGCCCGCAGATATGGTCCGTGGGGGTGAAAGAAGTCTGGGAATGCACTGAGAGCTACCAGGGCAAAGTCTGGCACACTCTCGGCTGGCCGCTCCTTGATGGCACCTTTGGTGGTGGCTTTGTATACGGCATGAAGGACAACAAGCTTACGATCGGGATGGTCATCAGCCTGGACAGTCCCGATCCGAATATGAATCCTCAACACAAATTGCAGGAATATAAGAAACACCCCTGGATCCAAGCAATGATAAAAGGCGGCAAACTCCTCAAGTATGGTGCTGCCCTGTTGCCAGAAGGTGGTTATTACAGCTTGCCGAAGAAGTTTTATGTGCCGGGAGCGGTTTTGCTGGGTGACGCCCTGGGCGTTCTCGATGTAAAGAATCTGGCCGGCATCGACAGAGCCATGGAATGCGGTTACGTGGCAGCAGAAGTCCTCTACGACGCCCTTCTCAAAGGTGATACAAGTGATGAGGCGTTGGCTCCGTATCAAAGCCGCCTCAACGACAGCTTCGTGATCAAAGAGTCTTATCAAAACCGTTACTTCCGTTGGGCATTCATGGAAAATCCCCGACTGCTTTCAGAGTATGTGCCGGAGCTGGCAAAAAGTATCGACAAGTCGACGCCGTGGATTGGCATGGCCAAGATCGGCTTCAAGAATCCGCTGCGCGCGCCGCTAGATGGTGTCCGTTCTTTACGGCTAATTGAAGGGAAGCTCGACATCGGGCCTGTCAAATACCAACCCGACTTCAAGCACATCATTCCTTCCTTCGTGCCACCCAAATACGACGAACCACCCTATGAAAGAGCGACCATTTATTCCCGCGCCGACGCTGTCTTTTTTGCTTCAACCAAGTATCACGAGGGCAACGAGCATATCGATGAATTCAATGCCGACATTTGCGTGAAATGCATTCAGAGCTACGGTGGGCTGGGCAAGGTGACACCTTGTGTAGCCGACTGCACGGCTGAGGTTCACCGCATAGACGTCATCGGCGATCTGAAGAAACACGGCATGTCTTTGGAGAACTGCATACATTGCCGCACATGCGAAGTCGTGTGTCCGGAATCAAATCTCAGGGTAAAGCCAACGTCCCAGGGAAGCGGTCCCGACTTCATAGGATTGTGAGTCATACTTTGAGTCTGATGGGCGCAAGCACAGTCTGATTGTCACTTCGCGATCTCAAGAGCGCTAATGCAGAAGTTGGCCACTCGGGCATTGAACCCAACCGATATCGGTTTAAAATTTAATCCCAGATTTTGAACTTTTTGCTTGGTTTTGACGTTTCTATCAGTAGGAGCGTGAAAACCAATGTATACCTCGCAGCAAAGTTTGCATTCTGAGAACTCTCCGCCACCTGACGGTGCGGAGTCATTTGAAGCGAGGTGGGAGGAATATCAGAAAAAATTTGCCAGCGATGACATTTGTGAGCAAGACCTCTTTTATAGAAGCCTCAATGCAGGCTATATAAGCTGCCACCACTGCTCCAGCACTGATGTTTTCTTGCCGTCCGGTCGAAGAAAGATGCAGTGCAACGCATGCGGACGAAGCAGCTGGGCATTTGCCGGTACGTTCTTTGAGGGCATGAGGCGACCGCGTGCTTGGCACGCAGCAATCTGGCTCAGAGAAGAGGGCCTCATCATAAGTGATTGCCGCTTTCACAAACTTCTCGGAATCTCTTATTCCACAGCTTGGGAGATCAGTAAAAAGCTGGCATTGGTCGTAGTGGCACAACTCCTGGCAGAAAGCACAAACACCATGCCCTCCGAAGCATTTCATGACTCGATATGCAAGCGCAGCCGCGAGACACCTGCTCGCAAGCATCCAACCACAGAGGAGACAGAGCTGCATGAGCATGCCGCCGACAGTGAAGCACCCAAGGCAGAATCTGCACCAGACAGAAGACAATCAGACGAGAGTTCTCCTTCAACATCGACCAAGATTATGATGCCTCAAGGATTCGAAGATCTTGCGCCAGCCGCGGAATCCGTCTATGCTTTGCTGTCCGCTGAGGCCAAAAGCTTCAATAGCCTGGTATCACAAGCTCCCGCAGCGTCCGGGCAGATGTCTCTTATTGTCACTCTTTTACAATCGGAAGGACTTGCAATTCGTTTGCCGGGCGACCACTACGTCCGCGCTGATCTATACATGTCTCTCAAGAGTACGCAGAATCCGTCAATCGCCGCAGACACCGAAGGAATCGTTACCGAGTTCAGCACCTTCATTCGACGCATTTTTCACGGCATCAGCCGCAAATATCTCCAGCCCTTCATTGGCTCATTCTGGGTGTTTAAGGACAGAGCTCGCTGGAAGACTGACTCTTTACTTAATTCATGCCTAAGA
Source organism: Candidatus Obscuribacterales bacterium (assembly GCA_036703705.1). GTDB lineage: Bacteria > Cyanobacteriota > Vampirovibrionia > Obscuribacterales > Obscuribacteraceae > DATNRC01. The sequence continues at coordinate 3,111 of DATNRC010000209.1, read as the reverse complement.
GCGTGTCCTCTGGAATACAAAGAAATACTCGCCTATGTAACGCCTAAAACCGTAAGAGTTGCCTAAGAAATCCAAGCAAGCTGAGCGACGGGGGCGGGCAATGCTGTCTGTCAGAAGAGGCGTATCATTCTCGCGAGCTGATTGGGACGCGAGGCGTATAACGGGGCTGGCATCGCTCTAATCTAGGTGAAAGAAAAGACTAGCGGGAGACGAGTCTCGAACTCGCGACCTTCTGCTTGGGAAGCAGACGCTCTACCAACTGAGCTACACCCGCATTACAGATAATTCTAGCAAATCATACCGCTTGACTACCGGAGCGCGCTTTAATATCGGCATTCATTACACGTTGCCAGGCCTCAACGTTCTCATAGTTTTTAGCATAGTCATAAACAACGTTTTTCGAACGGGACCTGCTTACGCAGCGAAGGCGCCATTGATTCTCGGCCACTGGATCGATCTCCACCTCCAGCTCCTCGCCTGGGGAACGCCAACTCGGTCCAGTGGATGCCCGCGCCACTAAATTCTCACTGTCGTCACTTACGGCATGGACGTAGGGCACCATTAGTAGTGCCTTACGGCAGGCCGCCATAACCTCCTTGATACTGCCTTTGAAGACCACATCTCTAGATTGCTCGAGTTCCCATATCTCCTTGTATGGGCCCTTTGCCCGGGAAAGGTGCATTGTCAAATCAAGTGGAAGGAGAACACAAACATTGAGAATGGCAAACACCATCCCGATTTCAAATCCCCATTTAACGCCGTACTCGAACGCAGACTGATCGCCTTTCATCACCAAGAAAATGATAATGACCAGCAGTCCGATTCCGCCGCCGAAGCCAAGGGCACCGACGACAATTGCGCGTACGACTCTGGCAATATAGCGTCCCATGGAACTTGACCGGGCCTCTGTGGGTCAATGAGAACTCAACCGATATCGGTTCTCGATCTTTTATTGTGGATCGTATCAGGAATACGCGTACTGGAGTTTTCAGGACTCCTGGGCTTGATCTTCCTGTCTTAGGGACCAGCGTATGAACCTGAAGACCATGTACAGAGGTGGCAGGCAAACCAACAACGCGACAAGCTTATCTATGCATCGTTTCATAACGTCAATTCCCCTCGTCTTCGGTAAGTCCACACGACTCCTTTTCATCCCCGAGTTTCACACCCTCGGCCTCTATATCTTCCATGTCTACAGCTTCCAATTCAAGTTCGTCGACGTGTATCGTTGTCTCTTCAGCCACCTCTTCCGGCGACTCTTCAGAAATGCTGGTCAGCTCGTCTTCGACAGTATCAGCAATATGCTCCTCTTGCCTGTCCTGCACCGCCTTCCCTTGAGCCAGAGCTGCCTTTGCCAGCAATTTTTCCTGCTGCGTACGTCTCGGATAAAGGCGCACTCGGCATTTTGAGCAGAAGCAATAGCTGCCCTCACCCAGATGACCAAAATCACCCATTTTGAAGCCGATAGGCAAGAACGCTCTTGTCACAGTGAGACGTCGCTCCAGTCCCTTGAGCTTGCGCTGATAGATCCGCACATATTCATGCCTACACGGCTTGTCCTGGTCTATCGACACATTCTTCTCCATTAGCGTAGGCTAACTATTTTACTAGGACATTCGAGTATACGACGACACAAACTGAGCCGATATCGGTTCAGTTCAGTGAGCTACGGCCTGAGGCGCGGGCGGAGCTCTAGAGTTGCTTCACGACCGGAAACTCTTTGAGAAATCGCCCCTTCCACATGATGACGACAGCCAGGCGATGATCTGTCTTTACTATGTTGGGGCACGAGAAATAGAGGGTTCTACTGCCACCAGTTTCAAAAGGAGGCGAGTTTGGAGAAGCCACTGGAAGCGTGACGGATCCATTGGCCCGCCTGGTTGAATTGTCATAAAACACAGCCGCCAGGGTGAGATCCTTCACCGGGCGGCCGCTGATGTTTTTAATTCGTATTTCGCCTTCTGGCGTGAGGCTCCCCTTAGCAAGCCAAATCCTTGACGAACTCAGAGCAATCGGCGGCACTTTCTCGAAGTAGTCATCAGGTTTCTGCGAGAGACTGTCCTCGTCTTCTAATTGTTTGCTTGTCTTGTCTTCCGTTTTCGCTATGAGGGCGAGTTGCTCGGCAATGCGATCGGCATGGCCTTTAACCGAAGCTGCTTCCTGAGGCTTGTTTTGCTTCGTCAGTAATGCTGCCCATTCTAATAAAGTAGACTCCAGTTGCTTCAATAGTTCCGGCTTCGGACCAATGTCGCAAGCGTCCTCGAGAGCGCGCACTGCACCGGCGTAATTTTTCAACTTCAAATTGATGCCTGCCAGAAGCTGAAAATTTTCCATGCTCCGCTCTCGCTCGGTCAGATCTACAAGCGCCAGCTGAGCGCCTTTGTAGTCACCTTTTTGACATAAGAGGTCGATTAAGTGATGTCGAGCTTCCAGATTGTTGGGATCCGCACTCGAGACACGCTGATAATTCTCTATGGCCAAATCGTTTTTGCCACTGCGCGCGTATATGAGCGCTAAATTCATGCGTGTCAGCGGCTCATCACTCACCGTAAGGGCCTTTTCCAGAAGCTCGATTGCTTTGCGATCATTCTTTTCGCTCACCTCCGCTACGGCAGCCAGCTGGCGCAGACATTCACTTAGACGATGCGGAACCATTGATTTCATCGGTTCATCCACATCGTCCACAACCGACATGGCAATGTTGAGATGATTCACCGCAGCCTGCAAATTCGATTTGCGGAGGTCATCCTCCGCCCAGCTCATATAAAGCCGGGCCCGCGAATCGGCAGCTTCTTTGGCGGTTACTACCGAAGTCGCGGATTGGAAGAGCTTCTCCGCCTCTTCAAAATGTCCCTTGGCCGTATAGTAATTGGCGTACTTCAAAACAACGGGCATGAGAATCTTCGCTGGCAGATTTAACCTCAAGGCCGTATCGAGTGCCGTCCGCCCCTCCGCCGGTCTTTCCGTGCTTAGATAGCCCTCGGCAAGCCAGGGATAGACCGTCCCATCGTCCGGATGGTCGCGGGAAAGCTTCTCAAGAATGGGCACTGCTGCTGCGGCTTTTCCTGAACGCAGCAGTTCGGCGGCCTGCATGACGGGGGTTTCGGCGGG
>DATNRC010000208.1:0-12039 GCA_036703705.1 Candidatus Obscuribacterales bacterium | reverse complement strand
CCCTGGTAGAGAAGCAGCGCGCCCCGTGACAGCTCTTCGTCGTTAATCACTTTCACGGTGCCTGTCATTCTTCCGTTTTCGAGATCTTTGAAGAGCTGCAAGATGTCATAATCTCGGGATTTGATGGGAAAAACCGGCTTTGCACCGATGGGGGGCATGACAAGGTCGATGGCTCGCCTCAGTTTGAAGGTGCGGGGATGGGAATCCGCCCACACGGCAAAAGCGGTTTCTTCCTCGCTGGGCAATCCGAGCTGGACTCGCTCGGTGGTGCCGATGCGAAATGCAAAAGTCATAAGCGCGCGCTTTTCCACCATGCAGACGAATGTCGCCGGCACGACATGACCTTCAGTCAACTCTTCCTGGCAGGGCAGAAAGCCATCAATATTAGAAGGTATGAGCTTTACGTCATAACCTCCGTGCTTAGGTGCCACCACCCTGCACTTGACGCTCTGTCCGGCTCTGAATTGTTCCACTTCTTCTTGCATGCGTTCTCTGTCAGGGTGAGTGTGTTGTCGGGCAGCATTCATTTTCGGGTGCTTTCTGGCTGAACGCTCTTTCCACTTCGTCAATTCTCGCAAGATAGGACGCCCGCTCGGCTTCACTTATAAACGATGCTGTAAAGGAGTTGCGGGCAAGCGTAATCAGCTCCGCCGCACTTAGTTTGAGCGCTTCGGCTGCCGCTTTATAGTTGTCTCCGACATAGCCGCCGAAATAAGCCGGATCGTCCGAATTTACTGTTGCTTTTATGCCAAGCTCAAGCATCTTCTTCAAATTGTGATCTTCCAGGCAAGCAAACACTTTCAATTTGATATTGGAAAGAGGGCAGACAGTAAGCGGCAATGCGGTGTCCACTAAGTGCCGGGTCAGTTTTGCATCCTCCAGGCTGCGCACGCCATGATCAACGCGAGATACTTTGAGCAGATTGATTGCTTCCCACACGTATTCAGGCGGCCCTTCCTCACCGGCATGGGCAACCGTCCGCCATCCCTCGGCGCGAGCACGATCGAATACAGCCTGGAATTTAGACGGCGGGTTGTTGCGCTCAGCTGAATCAAGACCAACGGCGACAATTCTCTCGCCAAACGGCAAGGCTTGGTCGATTGTTTGCATGGCGGACTTAGGGGGCTGATCGCGCAGGAAGCACATGATGAGATTGCTTGTGATGCCAAAACGCTCCTTGCTTTCCTTTATCGCCTGCCATAAGCCGTCAATCACTACCCTGAAGGGCAAACCCCGGCCCGTGTGGGCCTGGGGGTCGAAAAACAATTCGGCGTGCGTGACGTTTTGGCTCTTGGCCTTTGCGAAATAGGCGTTAGCCAGGTCGTAAAAATCCTCTTCCGTCTTGAGGACGTTCATTCCTTGATAGTAAACATCGAGAAAGGACTTAAGGTTGTGAAATTGATATGCCTGGCGCAAGGCATCTACTGATGGGTAAGGCACCTTCAGCCGGTTGCGCTCGGCAATCCGGAATATCAGCTCCGGCTCGAATGTTCCTTCTATATGAAGATGGAGCTCGGCTTTTGGCAGTTCTTGTACCAGAGTGTCTATGATGTCATGCTCCCGGGTGACTGTGTTTAAAGGAGTGCCGATACTGAATGCCGATACTGAAGCAGGGTCGCTTTTCGCTGGATTTACCAATATACCGGATCCCGTATATCTTTGTCTCCTTTAACTTTTAGCGGCATTAGCTCTTTGTGCGTGGTATAGAAGAGAAGACGGTGGAGACGACGGCCTTGATTATCAGCCAGCTTCAACAGGAGGCAGCAAGTGACTACCGATGACAATAAAGGACGTAACAGGAAAGACGGTAGTCCGGGTCGGCTGAGTGTGCGCTCAATGGCCTGGGCTCTTACGGCAGTTTTGATCTCATCATTCTGGCTTGCGAGCGCATCCGCCAAGAAGGCGAAACTGAAGAAGCCGGACGGCGGGCAGCTATTTGCCCAGTACTGTGTGAGTTGCCATCCGGGCGGCGGCAATGCGGCCAAAAACAGGAAGCCTATCTACAATTCGAAAGTGCTTGTCACCTTCGCGACGTTCAAGAAATACCTCGAATCCCCGCCCGGGCACATGCCCCATTATCAGCAGCTCGTGAAGGACGATTCATTGATGAGGTCGTTGTACAACTACTGCCAGACTTTCAAAAGCCGGCCGAGCGATCGAGCCTTCGGCGGCCATAAAAATGCGACGCCTTCTTCGTAGTTGCATTCTCGCGGGCTCAGCTGCTGTGGTCTGTCTCACAAGGCTATGCATTTTGAACTTATAAGTTTATAGATTGAGGTCTTAAATCGCCTTGGAAAATTCTGCAAGGCAGGCGGTGATGAGGGTGTGGATGATTTTGCTTCTTTTTTCGCCACTAAACTTTTATGTTTAAAACACAGAGCGCTCGTCAGAGCTCGTTAGAGATGGTAGGCTCCACCGGAAGTCAACGCCAGACATCTTCGTCTTTGCGAATGATGAAAGTGGTGATGCCGAAAAGGAGCAAGCTTCCACCCATGACGGCGACGATGATGGCCGTGAAAGTGTCGATTACTCCATGAGGAAGCGGTTGAACGCCCAGGCGGGCAGCAAGCAAGAGCAAGAAGATGCCGAAAAGAGTCTCGCCTAAATAAATGATCTTCTTGAGGAGTTTGTAGCCGCCCATCTGTCAATATTTCCAATATTCCTTTTCGTTTGCAGACAACTTCATTTGCAGACAACTTCATTTGTAGACAAGAACACTCGTCCTTGTTGCTCGAATTACATTTGTGGTCGTGCTGCCGAGCACGTTTTCTTCCGGATCCTTAAACCCATAAGCGCCGATGACGAGGAGAGACTTCAGTTCTGCGGCGCGTTTGAGAATGGTTTTTGCCGGCGGTCCGGACCAAATCTCAAATACTTCATCTTTTAAAAACTTGGCTCTCTGTTCTTTTGTCTCCATTGTGCCGTAATCGCCGATCTCGTCTTCAAAAATTCCTTCGTAATTCCTGAGCAGAGCGGCGCCCATTTCCACTACGGAGTTGGCCCCCGGCATCATCTTTTCTTCCGGCACTGCATATAGTGCCTTCAATCTCTTCTTGGTGGCGATGGCCAGCTGCTCGCCAAGCAAAAGCGCGCCTTTTGCCGGCTCGCTGCCGTCATAAGCAACCAGAATGGTCTCCACTTCCTCCGGCGGCTGCATGGCGATCAAAACTGACTTGGCGGAGCCGACTGCCACGCGTTCGGCTACGGAGCCAATTCGAAAGTGCGAAGCTGACGGCTGATGCTGGCTATGACCGCGCCCGCGGTGACCGACAATGGTCAAATCGAATCCTTTCCCGCGCTTGAGGATTTCTTCGGTGGTATCGCCGACGTCGAGATGCGTCTTTTGCCCGTTGTTTATGTGCTGGCTGCAATCCTTTTTCCAGAGATCAAGAACGATGGTGCCGACCTTCTTGAGCGCTTTGATGACATTGCCGGAGGCATCAATTGATGCTTTCAACCCCAGCTCCTCGGCAAATTCGGGTGAAAGAAACAAATCCACAATGCGCGGGTCGACGACCGTCTCCGCTTCGAGCTCGCCCTCTATCGCATTGGTCAGGAAAAAGGACCAGCGCGAAGCATTCTGGCTGTACTCCGAACCGTCTATTGCCACCAGTATCCTTGTCGGCGCCTTCATCGTTGTGTTCATAATTCGCGTCCCTTAAGCTCACGCCTTTCAACTTATCAATGCCGGCCGTGTTTGGCGCCGTCTCACAGGACTATTTTCCTGAGAAAGGCGAATGATTCGCATGAAGACTTCAGCCTCAGGGCGTAGATCTATTGACGCGGCGACTAGGTCATCCGCATGCGGCACCGGCGCGCAAAGGAGTAGCGACAATCACCCGCGTCATCAGCCATTGGGATGATTTCCCGCGGGAACCTGTGTGAAAGAATTTGGACAGTACGAAGGGGGAACGGCCATGTGTCGGCATGTCAGGCAGAAGAAAGGGCTTCTGGCGGTGATCGGAGTGGGCAATTCGCTGCGCGGTGACGACGGCATCGGGCCCTGGCTTGTCGAGCATTTGAGCCGCTCCGAAATGGAAAATGTATGCGCTTTCGATCTCGGCTGCTACACGAGCTACGCATCCGATCTCATAGCCGCGCACGAGTCCTCGATCATCATTGACGCTGTCCTTGTTTGGGAAACAGGCGGCGACGGGCCGATTGTTGCCGCGTTTGCGCTCGCTGACCTCAAATCTTTGCCGCAACAAATAAAGAGCACGCACGGTTTTTCATGGCTCGATCAAGTGAGGCTCGCTGAGGCAGGGCAAACAAACAAGAAGATAATCTTTTTCGGCGTTCCGGTGCATGACGAAGTCTGGAACGAAGGTCTGAGCGCGGCGATGAAAAAACGCTTGCCCCGGCTGCAATCTGATCTGCAACGGCTGATTGCCGAAACTCGCAACGAGATGAGCATCTATGCATGAGACGACGATAGCTGGCTCCATATTGAAGATTGTGCGCGCGCGTGCAATCGAGTCGAAACGTCGAGCAATATCTGTGAGTGTGCGCTATGGAGAGTTTCGCAATGTCGATCCGGAAAGCCTCGCTTTTGCCTTTGCTGCTTTGCGGCAGGAGTCGCCGCGCACCGCTTGTTGCGAGCTCAAGCTCACGGAGGTAAAAGCACTTGCTCTCTGCAAGAGGGCAGAGCATGAGTATCGGCCGCGCCTGGAAAAAATGTACCGCTGCGATACGTGCGGCGGTCCGATAGGTGAGATTGCTTGCGGTGAAGAATTGGACATCACGGAAATTGTGCTCGCCGCCCAACCGGCTCTCGATGATGAAAACGAGTCGGCGACGGAGCATGAGTCGGCGACGGAGCGCGAGTCAGCGACGGAGCGCGATGTAATGGTTGACGAATGCGCATCAGAGCTGGATGGCGGCAAGAGCGAAAGAGGAGGATTGGCGGCGGCAGGAATTAAAAGCAGAGGCGACACCGCTTTTGGAGAGGAGAAGCGCAATGCATGAGAAAGCAGACGGGCATGCTCTTGAAAGATTGCTTGCCGACAACGAACAATTAGCGGAGCACAATCGCGAGCATTTTGATGAGGACGATGTTCTCTGCCTCAATTTCATGAGTGCGCCCGGAGCCGGCAAAACAACACTCATTGAAAAGGCGATCGGTCAGTTGAAAGACCGATATCGTTCTTTTGTCATCGAGGGTGACATGGTCGGCGAATTGGATGCGGATCGTCTCAAAAGGGAGGACATCGAAGCCTTTCAGATAAGCACTGGCAAGGCTTGCCATCTCGATGCCGCCATGGTGGCACGCGTTTTGCACAATTTAGAGCTGCCGGAAGCAGATATTGCTTTCATTGAAAACGTCGGCAATCTTGTCTGTCCGGCGGAATTTCCGCTGGGCGAACATTTGCGGGTTGTTCTTCTTTCTGTGACGGAAGGTGCGGACAAGCCTCTTAAATATCCAGTCATCTTTCACAACTGCGACGCTGTAGTCTTGACCAAATGCGATCTGCTGCCATATGTCGACTTCGATCGAGATATGTTTGTGCAAGCTCTTCGCGCTCTCAATCATGATGCGGCCCTTTTCGAAGTGTCTGCCAAGAGCGGAAGCGGATTGACTCCGTTTGTCGAATGGATTGTCTCCTGCATAAAGATTCAGCGGTCGACAAAAGGCTATTCGAGAGGAAACAAGGGGGAGCCGAAGAGAGACCATGTGCATCTCGTATCCAGCTAAGATTACCTGCATAAAAGGCAATGTGGTCGGACTTAACGCCGGCGGCTCGGACGTGCAGGCACTGGTCGCAGATGAGAAAGTGCAGGTGGGAGACTGGGTACTGGTGCATGGCGGCGTTGTGTTGCACAGGCTGTCTGAAGAGGAAGCGCTGGAGACGATTGCCATGCTCGGCCGTTTGTTTGATCGCGGACCGGATGCGGAGAAGTGATTTCATCGGCATCTCGCTTTGAATACCAGGCTGTTTTCACACGGCGCAGCAGTAATGGTGGGCAATCGAGCTTGGCGATGTAACGATATAACGATATATGGTTGCGGCGCGGCTTTGCCTGCATGCGCGACGACGGGCGCAGGATGGCTCTTTCCGGAATGGCGAGAAAGGTTCGATGTAATGCTGCAGCGTTACATCAGAGATGGGCACGGTGCGATCCCATCAGGCGAAAGACCAGATGCTGGCACGCCTGAGTAGCTTGAGACGCACACCCAGAACAGAAAAGTGAACCCAAAAGGGCGAAAGACCAGATGCTGGCACTGCATGATGACGAGGCCACAGGGCGTTGGACCAACCGGAAGGAGGATGGCAATGCCGCCCTTTGGACGATGTTCGAGCCTCTGAAATGAGATGAAATGAGGATGATTACCGAATGGAAATATACGGGACATGGAGCGTACTTTCGTCTTTCCCAAGGCGGCATTCTGCGACTTCTTCGACCTTTTGAAAGGCTTAGGGCAAGTCATCGCTCCTGTTCGCGTCTCTGCAATGTCATTCTCATTCAAGCCTGTTGAGAGCGCGGATGAAATTGCCTTCGAGGCATTGCGAACGATCCTGCCGCCGAAGAAGTTGTTCTTCCAGCCGCGGGAAACTCTCATCAAATACAACGAGACGGAAATTGCAGAGTGCATTCCTCAAGTGGAGCCCCAGGTTCTGTTTGGTGTGCATCCCTGCGACCTGGCAGGGCTCGGCGCGATGGACAAAATCTACGGCGCGGATCCGCAAGACAGTCATTACATGGCGCGGCGCCGGAAGACGACGATTGTCGGCCTGTCATGCATGCCCGACAAATACTGCTTTTGTTATTCCCTGGGCACTCACGCTCCCAATGGAGATTACGATTTATTTTTGACGGATATCGGCGATCGTTTTTTTGTTGCGGTGCGAACCGCTCGGGGGCTTGACATCATTGATGGTGGCAAAGATCTTTTCAAGCCGGCGGCAAGTGCAGATAAAGAACGATTCAAGCAATTCTTAACGGCACGAGAAGCAGCCTTTGTCTCAGGTTTCAGCAGCACGGCGCTGCCACAGCTGATGGATATGGAATGGGACAATCCCATCTGGCAGGAGCTGGGTGATCGCTGCTTGAGCTGCGGCAATTGCACGCCGGTATGCCCGACCTGCTATTGTTTCGACGTAATTGATGTGGCCGGCCTGCAGGCAAGCCAGGGTGAGCGTGTGCGTGAATGGGACAGCTGCCAATTAGCCGGTTTTGCCAAGGTGTCCGGAGAATTCAATTTTCGTCCCGGGCCCGTCGATCGGCTCAAGTTCTGGTACCGGCATAAGCTGCATGGCTTTGAGGATGCATACGGACTTCCCTCTTGCGTCGGCTGCGGGCGCTGCACCGTATCTTGTCCGTCAGGCATAGATGACATCGTCGGTGTCGTTCTCCGCTTGCAGGGCAAAGAAGATCCCCGTGCTGGCGCGGAGGGGAAGCCGTCCTCTCAAGGAGATTCTGTTCCATGATTGCTGGCAGAACACCGTTTCTTCCTATGCGCGGCACGATAAGATCAATCATTCCGCTCTCCCCCGACAACTACCTTTTCCAATTCATAGTCGGGACGGACAGCCCCCTTTCAAATTGCCTGCCGGGCCAATTCGTTCAACTGTGGGTGCCCGGGGTGGGAGAATCGCCGATATCGGTTTGCTCCGGTCACGTCGACGGCTTGCTGGAGCTGTGCGTCAGGCGAGTAGGCCGAGTCACCAACGCACTTTTTCAGATGGCGGAAGGTGATTGGGTCGGAATGCGCGGGCCCTTCGGCAATGGCTTTCCCCTCGATGAGTTTAGCGGTCACGATCTCCTTATGATCGCTGGTGGACTGGGTGTGGCGCCCATTCGCTCGGTGTGGCAATACGTGCTTGATCATCGCTCGGATTTTGGCCGCTTGATCCTCATATACGGCATGCGTCATTCCATAGATTTGCTCTTCAGGCAGGAATTCAAAATACTTCTGCGCCGACATGATCTTGATCTTTACATCGCCGCCGAGGACGTCATCGGGCCGGAACTGCCGACGGTGGCATTTCAAATCGGTCGTGTGACCGACATGATCAAACTTGCGCAAATCACCCCCGATTTCCGTGCCGCCATCTGCGGTCCTCCGGTTATGTATCGCTACGTGCTCGATGAGCTGAAAGAGAAAGGGCTGAGCGACCGCAATGTTTGGCTGTCGCTGGAGCGCCACATGAAGTGCGGCATCGGCAAATGCGGGCATTGCATTGTCGGCGGCAAGTTTACCTGCCAGGCAGGGCCTGTTTTTCGTCTCGACGAGCTCAAGTTTTTGCCGGAAGTCATTGAATGCGCGTACGGTGATCGGTGATGGAAAAACAACCGCTTCCGCAAATCGCTGTTTACGGGCTGACCGGCTGCGCCGGCGAGCTTCTCGTCATTCTCGAGAATCTGGAGCATCTCCTTCCGTTTGTGCGTGTCGTGAGCTTTCCCTTCGCCCAAAGCAAGAACGACATGCGTCCCGTCGATATTGCCTTCGTCGAAGGCAGCGTCAGTCAGGAGCACGATCTTGATTTGCTCAAGCAATTAAGGAGCAACTGCCGCTGGCTTGTTGCTGTCGGCAACTGCGCTGTGTGGGGATGCGTGCAACGCGGCGTTTGCCATTATTTCACCGTTGAAGAGATGAAGGAGAATGTGTACGGCAAGGATTCTCCCATTCAGGCCCTGCCTGCAACGCCGCTCGAGTCGCACGTCCGCGTTGACGTGCGCCTGTCGGGATGCCCCATCAACGCCACCCAATTGTTGTCCGTCACGGCCAGCCTTTTGCGCGATCACCTTCCATACATAACTCACAAGCCGGTCTGCCTGGAGTGCAAATTGCGGGAAAACGGCTGTGTTTTGATCGAGAAAAACTTGCCCTGCCTGGGTCCGGTCACCGCCGGCGGCTGTGGAGCTCTCTGCCCTACATATGGTGCGGCTTGTTACGGCTGCTGGGGACCGTGCGAAGAGCCGCAAATGGAGGCGATGGCAACCGTGCTTCAGGAAAAGGGCTATTCACTCGATGAGGTCATGAGTCGCTTGCACACGTTTGGCGCGCCCAACGAATTGTTTGTGCGCGCCGGTTTAAGGAAAGGGCTTTGAGATGCCGGAGAAGAAACGGACAGAGATTCGCATCCCCGAGATTTGCCGTGTCGAGGGCCATGCTGCCGTAGTTGTCGACATAAAGGGTGACAGCGTGGAAAAAGTGCAGCTCGATGTTTTCGAAGGCACGCGCTTTTTCGAGCGCATAGTTGTCGGTCACACCATGGGCGAAATACCGCACATCACATCTCGCGTTTGCGCCATATGCTCCACCGGACACGTTCTTGCGGCCATCCACGCGCTTGAGCGCCTGACAGGATTTGCTGCAGACGAAGTCATCAGTCTTCTGCGCGAGCTAATGCATCTGGGCATGTTCATCGAATCACATGCCACCCACATTTATGCGCTCGCCCTTCCTGATTTCCTCGGTGCGCAGGATCTGCTCGCCTTTGCCACCGAGCACGAGGAGCATTTTCTTGCCTGGACCAGACTGCGCAATCTGGGCGCGCTCATTCAAACGATAGTCGGCGGCCGCCCGTTTCATCCCGTTAATTTGCACCCCGGTGGTTTTTCCCGCTTGCCTCAACGCAGCGAGCTCGAGCGCATACTTGAGGAGCTCGCTTCGATAGCAGATCTGCCGGTAAGCACGTGCGAACTTCTGATGAAGTTTTCGCCGCCGGTCAAGCGCATTTCCGATCCCACTTTTCTTGCGCTTATTCCTTTCCACGATCACTACGGATACTTTGGCGATCGCGTACGCTCTTCGGACGGTTGGGAAGATTCGATCGATAATTGTGCCGAATACCTGGGCGAAAGATCGGTGCCATACAGCCATGCCAGACAATCGCGAGCGAAAGGCAAATTGCTCATGGTCGGGTCGATGGCAAGGCTTTCTCTATTCGGCGACAGGCTTGCCGGAAATGCGCGTCAGATTTATCGTTCGAGCGCCATGGCTTACGGTGACAACAACACCATCTGGAACAATCTGGCGCAGGCGATAGAAATAGTCGAAGCTGTTGATCGAGCAAGGGAAATTGTCCAGCGCCTTCTCGTGCTCGACCCCTTCCGGCATGATGCTGCCGGCATCACGTCGTCGCTGCGCCCATTGCAGCCGCTTGCCGGCTCGGCCGTGGGAGCCGTGGAATGCCCCCGAGGTACCCTCTATCACTTTTACGAGCTGGATGAGCGCGGCGTCATTCTCAAAGCAGACCTGATTACTCCTTCGGCTCAAAATACAGCTCGCATCGAGCAGGACATAAAAGAGGTGGTGTCGCAAGTTCTTGCCTCCATGAAACGAGCGGATGTGGACATTGGTGCATCATCGCTCGAGCAGAATCTCGAGACTCTCATACGTGCTTACGACCCATGCAATACATGCGCCACCCACATGGTTTCGGTGAGGTTCAAGAATCCAATATAATTCCTGAGGGACTTCTCAAAATGATTTGCGGTTTTAATCACAGCTTCTGGTATGCTCGGAGCTGGGAATCCTTGCATTCACGAGCCCGGCAAGGTTGTGCCTGGCTGAGGGCGATTGGCGATGTAGTCTTCTGGCATTCTGGTCTTGCCAATTGTTTGGCCATTGCTTTCGGGCATATTCTATTTGAGAAACGCTGGCGGCAAGAAGAGGCATTGCTGATTTTGAGAGCGTTGGTTGACAGGGGAAGGGTTGAATCAGGGCAGGGGGAGAATTAGATGAGAGTTCTTATCGCCGTTCAGGATGAGGTCTGCGTCAACGAGCTGCTTAAGTTCGTCGCCAACTACCCGTGGCCGCCCGACGTCGAATTCAAGATTTTGCATGTTGTCAGCCCGGTGAAGATTGCAAGCTTCATGAGCGTTCTTCCATCACCATATCTGGATGAAGTTTCGAAGGAGAAGACGCGCCTCGGACAGGAGCTTGTCGATGACATGAACAAAAGGTTGCTCTCGAGCGTAAAGGCGAAAGTGGTGACGAGGGAAGTTCTTGAAGGATTGCCGAAAGAAGAGATTCTGGATCACATCAAGGACTGGAAAGCGGACATGGTAATTCTGGGCTCGCATCGCAAGCACGGGGCGCAGGGCATAATGATGGGCAATGTGACTCAAGCAGTAGCTTCGCACGCCCCCTGCTCTGTCATTGTCGTTCCGCTTGCGAGACCGGAGTCGTCTGCCGGGGAAGAGAAGAAAGAGAAGAAGCCCCATGTCATCATTTGAAACAGAACTCCTGCATTGTGAGCTTGGCTTCCAACGCATTCCTCTTAAGTGATCGTCTCGCAGCGAATAAAAAGGAGCTATCAATGAATCGAGTTCTAGTAGCCATCGAAGATGAGACATTCGGTCAGGCCATAGTCGATTTTGTAGGACAGCTAAAATGGCCGAGCGGCGCCAAATTCAAACTCATTCACGTCATAGAGCCGCAGCCGATAGTTGACGCCCCACCCAGCTATTGGCAAGAAGCTCTCGAGCAATCGATTGCCCGCGGGCAGAAATTGCTCGATGGACTGGCCGCAAAATTGCGCGCCCAAATTAGCGGTGCGGACGTGGTGCAGGAAGTTGTCGAAGGCTTCGCGAAGGAGACAATCCTTGAAATGGCGGAAGACTGGAAGGTTGATCTGATCATCATGGGATCGCACGGGCGGAAAGGCTTCAGCCGTTTTCTTCTCGGCAGCGTGTCCAGCGCCGTCTCGGAAAATGCAGGGTGCTCGACATTGATCGTCAGACTTCCGCAAGCGAAGGACAAGACCAGGTCACAGGCGGAGCAAAAGAGCCTGACGAAGTAAGGGAGTCCTTAGTTGCTTGCTCAAGCCGTCTGGCTCAGCGTGCCCCAGGGGCCGGAATTTTTGCCTTCGCCCCTCATTGCCGCATGACGCAAGAGCTCGACTACTTCTTCGTCGCTCACTTGATGGAAATCGTGAAACCACTGCCCGACCGCCACGAAGTCGCGAGGCGTCTCCAGTGCCACCAGCATGTCGCATTCCCTGAGCAATTGGAAATATGTGTCCTCGGCAATTACGGGCGTCGCCAGGACAAGCGCTTTTGGATTGCGTGCTTTCACGTCTTTGAGCGCGG
>DATNRC010000207.1:0-8439 GCA_036703705.1 Candidatus Obscuribacterales bacterium | reverse complement strand
CTTTACCGACCTGGAGCACGATATAGACCAGATTGCCTTCGATCGCTCACTGTGCTTGCCGCCGTCGCTTGCCTATCTTTTGCGCGCCGGAACGACCATTGAAGGAATAGCAAGAACCTTGCAGCCCAATTTCAGCTTCGTCGAGGCGGCAAAACCTGCTCTCAAGAAATGGATTATGAGCCGTCCTCAGCAAGCAGTTCCTCTTTTGAAACTGTTCTACGCCGGCAACGTAACTTTACTTGAAGAGACCGTGCATAAGTTTAATGGCTCTGGTGAAACGCCAAATCAATCGAACGGTCACAAAAAAAATATGCGCAACTCAAACGGGACAAGCGAAAAGTCAGCAGATCACCTAAACTATCAATTGGTCTCCCCGGCTACTTCCGATTCGCAAAATCTTTCCCAGCTGAAAGAGCGCGCGAATCTCCTGGAAACCAGGGTGCGTGAATTGGCGCGCAAGCGTCGAACCCTCGTTGTAATGACGTCAGGACTGGTTTTAGCCAATGTGCTCTATATCGGTTCGACGCAGATCTCAGAAATTAGGCCTCTCCTTCCCTATTTTCTGATTGGAAATGGTGTAATGGTGGCAATAATAATGTGGCATTTGGTGATACCTGTTAGCTTGATAACACGGTCGGGCAAACCGGATACTCAAGGGGGCAACGGAGATTGACGAAGCTCAGATGGCGTGCGGCTGCGCGAACTGATGCCGGTTGCCAGCGGCAAAGGAATGAAGACAATTACTACGTAAGTCCGGATTTGCGGGTTTTCGCGGTTGCCGACGGTATGGGCGGCGCTGTTGGCGGGGCTAAAGCGAGCAAGCTAGCGGTTGAGGCCATAGAACGGCAATGGAAGGAGAACCCCCCACCTGTAGATCGCTCGGCGATCCAGAAATGGCTTATGGAAACCGTCAATATGGCAAATCAGACGGTCTGGCAATCGGCCGAAGAGGATGCAACCGTCCGGGGGATGGGAACGACGATTGTTGTGGGCGTACAGTCGGATGACAATCATCTGGAGATAGCTCACGTTGGCGATTCCAGAGCTTATCTCTTACGGGACGGCAAGCCGGTCTTATTGACAAACGACCATTCAGTCGTGCAAGAGATGGTGAGGGCCGGGCGCCTGACCGAAGAGCAAGCACGGATCAATCCTTACAAGAATTTAATCACCAGATGCCTGGGCCATGAGGAGAAAGTAGAAATCGACCATACGCCGGTGGAAGTCAAATCCAAGGATTGGGTGGTGCTCTGCTCGGATGGGTTGCCGACAGTGCTTCGTGACGAGCAAATCTGCGACGTGGTCCAAAAAACAAGCGAACCCGATCAGGTGTGTGAGGAATTAGTCAAGCAAACGCTTGATGGTGGTGCTCCAGATAACGTAACTGTGGTCGTTATCCAGTATCTAGATGCGTCCGATAACGGCAGTAAGTAATCGCTTCCAATGTCCAAAAGCGGCACAGCAGAATGCGTTAGATGTGGTGGAGTGATGGGTCCTGATGGCACCTGCACGGTCTGCGGCGTGGCCGGAGATAATTCGAGCGGTCTCAGTACTGCCGCTGCCACCAAATCAGGCGACCTGTACAGCATCCCTAACCGCAAGGACAGCCGCAGTGGGCGCCCCGCTTACCTTATCAATAAGGTAACCAATGAGAAATACCCGCTGACGCAATCTGTGAGCAAGATTGGGCGCGACCAGACCAACAACATCTCCATTACGACCGATCATTATGTATCCCGCCATCATGCATGGGTTCTTCAAATGCAGGGCGGCTACTGGGTGGAAGATCTGGGTTCGACAAATGGCACTTTGTTGAACGGGGAAGTCCTGCAAGAGCGAAAACAAATCTTCCCTGGCGACAGGCTCACATTCGGCAAAACAGAATTGGTGTTTGCTGTCGAGTAATTTGAGGAGCCTTGTCAATGAGCTCCCCATTTGGTCGCTACAAAATCCTCTCCGAGATTGGTCGCGGGGGGATGGGAATCGTTTATCAAGCCTTCGATCCAAAACAGAAGAAGCTCGTTGCCATAAAGCAATTAGTTTTGGAAAACATCGATCCGGAGAAAGAACAAGAATTTCGCGATCGTTTTCGCCGCGAAGCGACAACCGTCCAGCGCCTCGTTCATCCCAATATTGTCGAGGTATTCGACGTAGCCTTTGACACAGACAACTATTTCTACGTCATGGAATTTCTGGAAGGGCACAGCCTCAAGCGCGAACTCGAATTGCGGGGTGGCAAGTTAAGCACGCAGGACTTCTGGCCTTATCTTTCTCAAGTGGCTGAAGCTCTGGATTTTGCCCATTCAATGAATGTTGTGCATCGTGACGTGAAGCCGGACAACATTTTTATTCTCAAAGACGGCAGGGTGAAAATTACGGACTTCGGCATTGCCAGGGCGGTGGACTATGAGGAGACGCAGCTCACAAAAACAGGCGTCATGCTGGGAACGCTCGCCTATGTGTCGCCCGAACAATTGCAAGATGCCAAAAATGTTGACCATCGAGCAGATATTTTTTCACTTGGCGTTGTAACGTATGAGGCATTGGCTGGACAAATCCCTTTTACTGGGGACGGGATTGCGGCAACGATCGTGAAAATCGTTTCGCAAGAAGAAAAGCCGCTCCACATCTTGTGTCCGCAGGTAAGCGTCGAGACTTCAGCCTGTGTGGCCAAAGCCATGCGCAAGCGCGCTCGCGAGCGTTATCGGTCAGTGAAGGACTATGCCCGTGATTTTTTCAGGAGCATGGCCCGCGAAGGGGAGGTCGAATTCCGTCACGTGAGCGCTGCCTCACGAACAAGCGAAGATCTGGACGCCCTTCGCCCGGGCGAGATGCTGATGAGCGACAACACAATGGATGAGGCAAACGCCTTCAGAAGAATGATGGAGGCTGGCAGGCGCGCCGAAGGATTGACGATTAGCCCGGCGCCGATAAGCGCGCAAGAAGTTGAGCGAGCCAGGCTGGTATCGACCATCACCACACAGGGCAAAGAGGAGCGCCCTCTTCACGAGCCCTGTGCCATTGCCTTCAAATCGGGCAGGCTGGTAGTTGCCGACAGCGCGACGAGGAGACTGCATGTATTTTCACAAGACGGACGATGGGTTGGCGACCTCGGTCAACTTCCCGATCACAAATCGCGCACAAGGGGAGGCAGCGTCACCAAGCCGTCCGGAATCGCAATAGACGGCCGAGGCCGCATTTACGTCTGCGACT
Organism: Candidatus Obscuribacterales bacterium; assembly: GCA_036703705.1. Lineage (GTDB taxonomy): Bacteria > Cyanobacteriota > Vampirovibrionia > Obscuribacterales > Obscuribacteraceae > DATNRC01. The sequence continues at coordinate 5,226 of DATNRC010000207.1, read as the reverse complement.
CAAACGACCACTACATCCGTGTCTTTGACGCATCAGGTGTCTTTGTCCGTGATTTCAAGAACATTCACGGACACGAAGGCGGGCTGCAGGGCATCTGCCTGGATTCGACCGGTTTACTCTATGTGTCCGACGGCGATAACGGTTGTTTGCAGGTCTTCCAACCCGAGCTGGGCGCCTGGATGCGCAAAATCGGCAGCAAGGGCGAGCAGGAAGGTCAGTTCAAACTCCCGGCCGGGCTTTCTGTGGACAGGCTTAATCAAATATATTGCGTAGACTATGGTCTTTCTCGAGTAACGGTATTAAACAAAGCGGGAATGGTCGTCAGGAGTTTTGGTAAAAAAGGGCAGGGAGCGGGTGAATTCAATCTGCCGCGCAGCATTGCCGTTGACGCGCACGATAAGATTTATGTGCTTGACTCGCTGAACCATCGCGTGCAAGTATTCGGGCCGACCGGCGACTGGCACTTCTCCATAGGAACAAGAGGAGACGGCCCGGGGCAGTTCATCGGCCCTTCCGACCTGAGCCTCGATGTGGACAATAATCGACTTTATGTAGCGGACAAGGGCAACAAAAGAATTCAGGTGTTTGAGCTGTGTCGAACCTGAGATCAAAGTTGAGTTCCAGAGCGGTACCGGATGCGGATTGTGAAACCGCCGGCGATGGCACCGATCGCGAACCCACCACCGCCCGCGACGGCACCGATCGCGAAACTCTATCGCTCGGAAAAGCCGATGTAACAACGCCTGAAGCATCGGTTGGGGAGACAACGGCGAGCGCCGCAGGTAAAACTATGACTGGTGAACAGATCCACGGACCGCGTCTTGTTCTCGCGTCGATGTCGCCGAGGCGCATCGAGCTGTTGAAGAATCTCAATCTCAAATTTGATGTCATTCCCAGTCACTGCGATGAATCGTATTCTCCCGACGCCACCCCCGATGAGGTCGTCATTTCGGTGGCCAGAAAAAAGGCGCATGAAGTTCTCAATCGCTTGCAACGCGAGCAAGTCCTGACCCAAACGCTAATTGTCCTGGCTGCAGATACCATGGTCGTGCTCGATGGAGTTTTGCTGGGCAAGCCATCATCTTACGATGAGGCAGTGGCGATGATTAGCCGGCTGCAAAATCGTTGTCACGTCGTGCACACGGGAGTCGTGTTGTTAAGGCAAGAAATCGATAGGAGAGATGGGGCTGCAAATCCGAACTCGTCCGACAAACAAGAAGAATGCGTGACGTTGAGTCAAGACGAAACTGACAAGCTGGAAACGCTGCCACGGGCAGAAGACCATATTCCTTATGTAGACCGCCGCAAGGGGAAACTAAAGGAGTGGACCGTGGTTGAGCGTTCAAAGGTATTCTTTCGCGAGTTGACAATGGACGAAATGCGGGCATACGTTGATACCGGCGAGCCCATGGACAAAGCCGGAGCATATGCGCTTCAAGGTATAGGTGCGGCTTTGGTTGAACGAGTCGAGGGCTGCGTATCTAATATCATTGGCTTGCCTGTGCCGCAAACGGTGCAATTACTGCGCAAGAGCGGCATCAAGATTTTGGGACTGCCGTGACGAGTCGAATGGATACGTTCTTTCCCATCATCGAACACCTGGCTGAGCACCTCAAAAAGGACGGCGCAGTCCGCGAAGCCAAAATCGGCTGGCACTGTCATCTGACGGCTCTCACCGAGCTCTCCGCGAGAGCTCTCCTGGCTGGAGGAGCCGAGTTATTCATTTCCGAATGCAATAGAGACACAACCGATCCTCGGGCCGTCGAGAGGATGCTCAAGGCGGGGATTACTATTTTCGAGGGCATAAATTCGCCGCAGGAAGTACTTAAATGCAGACCGATACTGCTTGCGGATACAGGATTAGTGCTGATTACGGAGCACGTTAAGAACTGCACAGGCAGAAACGGAGAAGTCATCGCCGCCTCGGAAATCACCACAAGTGGTATCACTAGGCTGCGCCTGATGGAATCGCTGACACTGCCCGTGGTGAACATCAATGACGGCCTATTGAAGACCAGAATTGAGAATTTCCATGGCGTAGGCGATGGCGTTGTCGAACTGCTCAGGCGCATCACCGGACGCAGCTGGTCAGGAGCACGGGCTGCGGTAATCGGTTTTGGCTCTGTCGGCGCGGGGGTTGCTCAATACCTCAAGAAGGAAGGCGCGCTGGTCACTGTTGTGGAAAGAAACCCCTCCCTGAGGCTGATCGCGCATTATGACGGTTACGGCATCGCCGCTTTGTCCTCGGCGCTGGCTGAGAGCGAACTCATTGTCACCGCGACCGGCAAGGTGGGCCTCCTCAAGACAGGCGAGTGGCAAACAATACGAGACGGGGCGCTAGTCGTCAACGTTGGGCACTGGAGGGACGAATTGGATCTGGAGTGCTTGCGTTTACTTGCCAGCGGTTGTCAAAAGGTGAACGAGCACATAGAAGAGTTCACGCTTTCGACAACTGAAGGACGAGAAAAGAGAGTATATGTGGCTTGTGATGGCAGCCCGGCAAATATCGTGCTCCTTACCGGATCCATCGAGCCTACGCTCATCCACCTGACAACCGAGGCTTTATGCCTGGCCTACCTCGCGCGCCATGGCAGGCAACTAGAAGCAGGAGAAACACCCATACCGCCTGAGGTCGAGGCGAAGGCGAGCGAGCTGGCACTGCGAGCGCTGGGGATTGAGTAACTTCGGACGTCGGCGCTTGACTGCGTTGCCAGACCGGATTTCCGTCCGAGCTGGTGCTGGCTTCCTCCCGGCCCTGTCTAAACCGGATTTTACGGTTGCCACAGCGCTTTCCCGTCCGCGGCTGGTCCTGGCTTCCTCCCGGCTGGTTCTTGTCCTCCCTGCCCTGACCGGAATTTGTCATGCCACGACCCCATTTTCCGGCCGCGGCTGATTCCTGGCTTCCTCCCGACTGATCTTTTCCTCCCTGTCTAAACCGGATTTTACGGTTGCCACAGCGCTTTTCCGTCCGAGCTGGTCCTGGCTGCGTCTGTTCATTCCCTTCGCCCAAACTGGAAGTTGCCGTTGGCATACGACCGAATTCTCCCGGCCCGGCTGATCCCGGCTTCCTGCCGGCTGGTTCCTGTTCTCCCTGCTCTGACTGGATTTTCCCTTAGCGGCCTTTCTCACTGATCATGATGTCGCTCGCCTTCACTTCATGAATAGGGCAAGCTTTCTCTGTGCGCATAGTTTATGCTACCTTCTAAGCCGACCTCCTAGCGGCTCGAGCTCTGTTTATGAGGAGTCTAAACTTGAGACAAGTGTTTGCGAAAAGGGCACGCGTATTAACCATGTTGGCCCTGAGCGTATTCCTGTCCTATGCAGGAAACGGTGTAGTGGTGTTTGCCCAAGAAGAAAGCTCCCTCGACAGCATGTGGACGGACGAACCGCCCAAGACAGGGGAGAAAACGGAGTCCCACAGCAAGCCGCAAGGGACATCATCCAGCCGATCCGACACAAGCACCGTCATTAAATCAGGCGAGAGCAGGTCTTCTTCGAAGGCAGAAGCAATCAAGACCGACACAGACAGTGATTCATTTGACGTCAATGCAAACAGCGGAGCGCCTACAACCTCTTCAAGACCGGCAGCGACCACATCTTCTGGAAGCAAAAAAGACCTTGCACGAGACGCCGCTGCGAACAATTCTGCCAGTACCGCTGGTGGTGCTAGCCACCAGATCAGGACAGAACCAACCGATACCAGGTACGGTGCCCATGAAAGAAATCGCCGCGAAGCCTCTTCGAGCACCGAACGCAGCGCAAACGATTCCCACAGCACCTCAGGTCCTTTGTGCTCGCTTGATGCGTTCAAATCCAGTCAGTTGGTCCAGCACGGCGGTTGGCCCGGTATCGGACCCTTCATTCCCACGCTTAATGAGCCGAACGAGCTCAAGGATGCGGCGAATAATTTGCTCCGCTTGAATGTGGAAAGTCAGAAGATAAAGGGAGCGGAGCTTTGCCTGGTGAGGCAGCCTCAAGCCCATAGCGGCTTTTTGAACATTCAGATGACTGCCGATTACCTCCTGGAAGCGCTGGGCGCGAAGCCAGGCAAGATATCGGACTTCAACGGCGAGCTCGAAAAGAGCAAGAGTCAGTTTACAGGCGAAGGGGCCGCAGAGGCCGTGACGGCGTCTGCTGGAAGATTCCTGGTTTCTATTGCGCCGCCGGCTGAAGAAGATCTTGCCAAAATGGTACCGGAAACCCGCGAGAAAATTGCTTTGGTCATTAAAGTCAACAGCCGGGAAGCCAGCCCTGAGGTTATCAAAGAACACTCTTCAACTCCGGCAGAGACCACACAGCGGTCTTCTACGGGGGCAAACGAGTTCACAATCAGCACTGCATCGGCAAAGACAGACAGTCCATCGACTTCGAGAGCGCCGGCACAAACATTAGCATCGAGAACGCCCCCGCCCGCCAATGTTAGGATGCCCGGTGACGAGCAAGTCAAACAGCAATTTGTTGATTTGATCAAGAACTGGCAGACCGTGAAAAAATCAGCAGTCAGGCAGAGAAATACCAGCGACCTCTCACAAGTGCTGGCAGGAAGAGCCTTGCAGCGGCAGTCCGATGCCATCAAATGGCTGGCAGCTAACCGCAAGTATTACGAGATGGTGCCGCGCTCCGTCAATGTAAGCAAGGTGCAAGATCTATTCATGGGTAAGAAATATGCTTGTTTCGCTCAGGTAAAAGAACTGAGCAAATATATTGATGAACCGAGTAACAAGGTATTGAAGGAATCAGAAGACACATACAATGTGAATTACACAATCGAGAAAATAGGAGATCGCTGGTACATCAGCGATTCTCAAGTGATACCGAATTCTGCCCAAGCAGCCGCCTCGCCGCAAGGAAAAACTTCCCGATAAGCATATGCACTCAGACCTTTCTAAAGATCGTTTCCTAAGACAAACGTGGAAGCGTCTTCCTTTTGTGACAGTGGTTCTGGCTTGCATGCTTCTCTTTGCCGGTTTTGAAAGCCTCGTCACGGCTCAGAGCGGCAGGCACGACTCCGCGCCGAAGAGCAATCGCAATGGTGAAGCGCAGGCTCAGATTCTGTCAGGTCAAAGGTTGGTTCTGCCGCAAACGCAACCCTGTGTCGGCGGCGAAGCTGTGCAGCCGCAAACGCAAGCGCCTGTTGCTCGGGGATTTGTTCTGCCGCAAAGGCAACCCTATGACGGCGGCGAAGCTGTGCAACCGCCAACGCAAGCGCCTGTTGCTCGGGGATTT
>DATNRC010000206.1:0-11954 GCA_036703705.1 Candidatus Obscuribacterales bacterium | reverse complement strand
GCCCCCGCTCGCGGCTCCGCCGCCGGGAGTGGGAATAGCATCAAGTTGACTCTTCAAGTCCGCGGGAGCCTTTGCTGCTCCGGGTGTCGGAATGGCATCAAGCTGGCTCTTCAAATCTGCAGCGCCGGCAGCAGGCGCTTTGGCTGCTCCCGGAGCAGGAATGGCGTCGAGCTGACTCTTCAAATCGGCAGCGCCGGCAGCTGTTTTTGGCGCTGCGCTTGCCCCTCCTGCACCCGGCGTTGGTATGGCGTCAAGCTGACTTCTCAAATCTGCGCCACCGCCAGCTGTTTTTGGCGCTGCGCCTGCCGCTCCTGCACCCGGCGTTGGGATCGCGTCAAGTTGACTTTTCAGGCTTTGTCCACCTGCTGTCGCCGATTCATGTCCGGGACAACGTGATTCCGGCGCGGCATCAGAGGCTCTGGATTTACCACAAATTTGGCAAAGATTGGCGTCTGCGACCATTATCGCTTGCTCCGAAAGGAAGATTAACACGGTCCAAAGTATTATATCCAGAACCGCCGCACTCTAAACACACCCATTCGAGCGATGCTGCGGGTTTCCCGCCCTGTCCATTATCCCTGGGGGAAAGGCGGATCTTGACATCCGTGTGTCGACTGCTTTTAGCCGACAGCGCAGTCCTCCAATTAATCAATGATTGGGTTGCGGGCGCACCTCAACACCTCAGCTTCACCACCTTCATAGGTACTTCCGCTGAACTTGAGCTCACTGTCTGCGTACATCTCGAAGTAGGTGTTGTCGTCGAACAAGAGAAACAGCTGGTATTTCGGAGCAGCGGCACCCTCGGCCACAATCACGCGCGATATCCTTTTGCCGACAATCTTATCGAGGTCTCTTCTGGTCATCGTTTTCTCCAAATTCGTCGGCAGGACAACAACTGCGCACGGAATGGCAAAGCGTACCTCTATATAGTTCAATGCGCGGCACCTTTGCATAATTTTTGCATAAATCTGCAAAAGGCGGTTTTAGCCTTGACTTGCGCCCGGCTCAGAGATAGGCTGATCTCGGCATGTAACAAAATAGAGACAAGGCGGGCAAAACAGTGCATAATTTTTAGCGGTGTGTTGTATATTTATGCAATCAAGGACTGATCGGCATCAGAAAATCCTGGAGCTTATCGAAGCGAAACAGATTCGCACACAGGCACAACTGCAAGAAGCCCTGAGCAAATCCGGATTCGAAGTAAACCAGGCAACTCTATCAAGAGATATTCGAGAGCTCGGTCTTGTCAAAATCGTCAGTGGAGGTCGGTACAGATATGCAAGTCGTCAAAATATATCAGCGTCGACGACGTTGCATACGCCGCTTACGACCCTAAAGCGATTCGTCCACGACGTCGACTGGTCCGGAAATATTGTTGTAATCAAAACCGATAGCGGTGCGGCATCCCACGTAGCCGAAGCCATAGACAATCTCGATCTCGAGGGTCTTTTAGGAAGCATCGCCGGCGACAACACCATTTTTCTGACAGTGCGCAGGGACGCGGCAGCGCAGAAGGTGGTTCGTCAACTCCAGTCGCTGCTCTTATAGAGAAAAGCTAAGAGGTACATACAATGAGAAAAATTCTTTTGGCCTACAGTGGAGGCCTGGATACTTCGTGCGTTCTTACCTGGCTGAAAGAGACATACGGCGTGCCCGTGGTGGCATATTGCGCCGATGTGGGTCAGGGCGAGGACTTCGACAAGATCCACGAAAAGGCGCTGCACACCGGGGCCGAGAAATGCATCGTCGACGATCTCAAGCATGAGTTCGTCTCGAAATATGTGTTCGAGTCGGTAAAAGCGAACGGCCTCTATGAAGGGGTCTACCTCATGGGAACAGCTCTTGCCCGCCCATGTATTGCAAAGGGTATGATCGCTGCCGCTCTCAAGGAGAACTGTGACGCCATTGCCCACGGTGCGACCGGCAAAGGCAACGATCAAGTGCGTTTCGAGTTGGCCGTCAAATCGCTTGCTCCACATCTCAAAATCATCGCCCCCTGGAGGGAGTGGCCGTTTACCGGCAGGAACGATCTCTTCAATTATGCCGAAAAGCATGGCATTCCGTTGCCTGTGACGAAGGAGAAGCCTTATTCGATCGATGCCAATCTGATGCACATAAGCTATGAGGGCGGCATTCTTGAAGACCCAGCAATCGCTCCACCGGAGGACATCTATCTATGGACTGCCCATCCGTGGAACGCTCCTGATGCGACGGAGGAAGTAGTGATTGATTTCCATGCCGGGACACCCGTCGGCGTCAATGGCGAAAAGCTCAAAGCGGCTCAACTGCTCGGCAAGCTGAATGAGCTTGGCGCAAAACATGGCATCGGCAGGGTCGATCTGGTGGAGAACAGATTTATCGGCATCAAATCGCGCGGCGTTTACGAAACGCCCGGCGTCACGCTCCTCATACAAGCGCACCGCGCTGTCGAGTCGCTTACGCTCGATCGTGAAGTAGCACATATGAAAGATGAGCTATCGCTCAAATTCGCCGAGCACACATACAACGGATTCTGGTTTGCACCGGAGGCGGTGCTGGTGAGAAAGATGATCGACGATTCTCAGTCGAACGTCACCGGCTGGGCGAAATTGCGGCTCTTCAAAGGCAATTCCTATGTGCTCGCAAGAGGATCCGCATCGAGCCTGTACAACCACAAACTGACAAGCTTCGAAGAGATGGGCATGTTCGACAAAACAGATTCTGGCGGTTTTATCAACATCAATGGACTGAGGCTGTCCGCATGGAGCAAGGGCAATGAAAGTATTGAGAAAAGCCTTCAAACAACCGCTTAACCCGGCGGTGACAAAATTCATCTCCTCCATAAAAGAGGACCAGCATCTCATTGCCGCCGACATCAAAGGCAGCCAGGCTCATGTGCAGATGCTGGCGAAAGTGGGACTGATATCCGAAAAGGACGCAATCGCCATTTCTCACGGCTTGAACGAATTGCTGCGTCAATACGAAAGCGGCGAGCTGATTCTCGAAACGGAGCTGGAAGATGTCCATATGAACATCGAGCATAAGCTAGAAAAGATGATCGGCAGCGCGGCCAGGCTGTTGCACACCGCAAGGAGCCGCAACGATCAGGTAGCTCTTGACGCTCGTTTGTATGTTATTGCTGAGACGGAGAAGATCGTCGGACTGCTGGACGACCTCTGCGATTCACTAAGCGCCAAAGGCGCACAGTATTCGCAAGTGGTCATGCCGGGATACACCCATCTTCAAAGAGCACAGCCCATTTCCTTCGCGCATGCGCTTCAGGCTTTCGTGGAGATGTTCAAAAGGGATATGTCGCGCTTCCTGGAGGCCAGGAAGCGGTGCGAGCAATCACCGCTGGGAGCAGGTGCGCTCGCCGGAAGTTCGCTGCCCATCGATCCACAATTCTCGGCTTCTCAATTAGGAATGTGCGGAACATTCACCAACTCCATCGATGCGGTCAGCGACAGAGATTTCATTGCCGATTTTGTATACTCCTCGGCAATGACCGCCATTCATTTGTCCCAGCTGGCTGAGACCATCATCATCTGGTGCTCGACCGAGTTCGGCTTCATTCAGTTGCCAGACAGCCTGACCACCGCATCGAGTCTGATGCCGCAAAAGAAAAATCCTGATCCCGTCGAAATCATTCGCGCCAAAGCAGGCACCATTTGCGGTGAATTGCTGAACATCATGATGACGCTCAAGGCTCTTAACCTTGGCTACAACAGAGACCTGCAAGAAACCAAGGCACCAGCCATCCAAGCGGCACAGGTGTTGGAGGATTCGCTTGCGGTCATGGACCTCGTCGTCGAAGGCATCACTGTTTGCCCGGAGAAGACCCTCGCTGCCGCAAACGACGCAAATCTTGTCGCCACGGACATGGTGGAGTATTTGATTGGCAAGGGTGTCGCCTTCCGCACCGCGCATGAAGCCGTCTCACAGCTCGTTTCGTTCGCTAAGGATGCGAGCACTCCAATGCCCCAATTGCCGCTTTCCGCATTCAAGCAATTCAGCGCAGCGTTCGATGAATCGGTCTTCGCGCTTTTTGACCCCGCAAGCTCAGTAGCGTCAAAGACATCGCCGGGCGGCACCGGCGCATATCACAAACGATCCCTCAGTGGCGATCCCTGAGCCTCCGCCCCAGCGGCGATGCCTCGAACATCCGGCGCGGGCGAGGCGATTTAACACCTGGCAGACAATCTCAGGAGAAAACGATCACTATGAAAAGACTGAACCAGACAAGCAAAATTTCAGCACCCGACACAATACCTGTGAGGCTGCCTCTTTCGCAGCGGATGGCTCCGCCGCCAGCCGCCTCTCCCCTCAAGCAACTTTTCGACGAAAACAGATTGCGCGGTAAGGACATCCTTGGCATCAAAGATCTCACACAGGAAGATATCGACTTGATCCTCAATGCCGCACAGCTTCTCAAAGAGCACAAATTCGACGACACTCAGACGCTCCTCAACCGCGGGCAGACGCTCGTCATGTTGTTCGAGAAGCCGTCTCTTAGAACAAGAGTGACATTCGAGGCCGGCATGACGCAGCTCGGCGGGCACGGCATCTATCTGGAAGGAAAGCTGGGCATCAGAGAAACCGTAAGCGATTTAGCGAAAAACGTTGAGCGCTGGGTTGATGGTGTCATGGCAAGAACGTTTGAGCATCAAACAGTCGTCGCCCTGGCCGAAAATGCGAACATCCCCGTTATAAACGGCCTGAGCGACCTCGAGCATCCATGCCAGGCATTGGCCGATTTTCTCACCATCATTGAGCACAGAGGACATCTCAAAGGTTTGAAAATCGCCTATGTCGGCGACGGCAATAATGTCGCCAACTCCTTGATGCTGCTTGCGGCCAAGGTCGGCGCCCACTTCGTGCTTGCCAGCCCTCCGGATTACGAGCCCACTGCCGAGATATTGGAAACAGCAAAAATTGAGGCCGGCTTAACCGGCTCCGAATTGACGATTACGCATTTGCCGGAGGAGGCGGCAGCTGATGCGGATGTGGTTTATACGGACGTTTGGGTATCCATGGGTCAAGAAGCGGAGACTGCATCGCGCATTGCTGCCTTCGAGGGCTTCACGGTAACCCGGCAATTGATGAGCTGCGCAAAAGCAGACAGCATATTTATGCATTGCCTGCCCGCCCACAGAGGTCAAGAGGTTGCAGCAGAGGTGATAGACGGAGAGCAATCCGTTGTTTTCCAGCAAGCCGAAAACAGGCTGCACGCCCAAAAAGCCATTTTATCGCTGGTTTTGTAGACAAGATTTCGTTTATTCGGGAGAAAACTTCGATCACCATGTCATCAACACCTCATTCGGTGACCACCACCATCGTAAAGACAGCAAACGCAAGAGGGACCGCTTCCGTCTCCGTATATGGTGCCACAGGTTATGCCGGCTGTGAGCTGGTGCGGCTGCTCGTCGCCCATCCTGATGTGCACCTGCAATTTGTCGGCTCGCAAACATATGCGGGGCAAAAGCTCTCTTCCGTCTTCCCGAGCTTGAATGGGCAGTGCGATCTGACGTGCAGCGACAACCGCGACCTGGCTGGCCTTTTAACTGACGTAGCATTCTTTGCCTGCCCGCCGGGCGTTGCAGCCTCCCAGCTAAAGCCGCATCATTTGGACAACTGTCGAATTATCGATTTGAGCGCTGATTTCCGTTTGAAAAATATTGAAATCATCGAGCAATGGTACGGCACGAAGGCGGCAGCAGACGCAGGATTGCTTGGGGAATCAGTGTATGGACTTACGGAGCTGAACAAATCGACGATTGCCGGAGCCAGGTTAATTGCCAATCCCGGTTGCTATGCGACGGCGACACTGCTCGCCCTTGCGCCGCTCGTAAAATCTGGGCTCATTGAAACAAAAGGCATAATCGTCGACGGCAAATCAGGCGTATCCGGGGCCGGTCGCACTGCATCCCTGGCTCTTCACTACAATGAGGTGAATGAATCGATAAAGACTTACAAAGCACCGCACCACCGGCACATACCGGAAATCGAGCAACTCCTTGCTTCACTCGGAAATGAAGATGTGACGATGACTTTTGCCGCACATCTGGTGCCCATGAATCGAGGCCTTCTCGTCACTGCCTATGCTTCTCTCAAACCAGCTGTGTCGAGCCATGACATCCAATCGGCTTATGCGGATCATTATGCAAACGAGCCATTCATCCGACTCATAGGCAGCGAAAACAACTTTCCGGAGACACGCTGGGTAACAGGCACAAACTTTTGCGACATCGGGTTCGCTATCGACGAGCGCTGCAACAAAATCGTCGTCGTCAGCGCCCTCGACAATCTGATCAAGGGTGCGGCAGGGCAAGCGATTCAGAACATGAATCTCATGCTCGGTCTTCCAGAGACAGCGGGTCTCGGCCAGCACAAAGTGATTGTTAAGTCCCCTCACCAGATGCAGTATCAAACAACTTCACCTGGCAAGCATTCTGGATATTCACAATCTCAGGCCGTGTAACATGAGGAGGTCGGAGACGATGAAAATCATAACTGGTGGCATAACCTCGCCGAAAGGCTTTCTTGCTGCTGGTGCGCATGTGGGGCTGCGCCGCAAGCGTAAAGATCTGGCCATCGTCTATTCCCACTCCCCATGCGTGGCAGCCGGAGTTTTCACTGCCAACATCCTGAAAGCAGCTCCCGTGGTCTGGAGCCAAAAGGTGGTCAAATCGGAAGAGCACGTAAAAGGCATTATCATCAACAGCGGTCAGGCGAATTCGTGCACTGGTCCTTCAGGGGCCGAACACTGCGACAGAATGGTTGCCGCAGCGGCAAAGGGCCTCGGATGTCCGCCCGCCCAGATTCTGGCGGCATCAACAGGCATGATTGGCGTTCCCATTCCCATAGAAAAGGCGGAAGCGGGAATGCCAGCCGTCATCGAGCAATTATCCGCCGCTCGCGAATCGGGGACGCTTGCGGCAGAAGCAATCATGACCACAGATTCATTTGCCAAGGAGTTCGCTGTACAGCTCGAGCTTGGCGGCAAAGTCATAACCATCGGCGCAATGGCAAAGGGCTCGGGAATGGTGCATCCCAACATGGCCACGATGCTGTCCTTCATCACCACGGACGCCGCCATCAGCAAAGAGCTTCTCCAGGTAGCGCTGGGCGAAAGCACTGGTCTTACTTACAATATGATTTCTGTCGATGGTGACACCAGCACCAATGACATGGTCATAGCACTGGCAAATGGCGCCGCCGGCAATGAGCCGATTGAAGAAATCCAATGCGAGGATTTCCACAAGTTCTTCACCGCATTCCATGCCGTCAACGAGCATCTAGCCAAACAAATTGCCAGAGATGGTGAAGGTGCCACCAAGTTGGTGGAGGTATCCATTTGCGGAACGCAGACGGCTGAAGAAGCTCAAAAGCTGGCAAAATCAGTGGTATCGTCGAGTCTTGTGAAAACCGCATTGTTCGGGCAAGATGCCAATTGGGGAAGGATTTTGGCAGCGCTGGGTCGCGGCGGCGTTTGGTTTGATCCAGGCCGCCTATCAATGCACTTTGCCAGTAAAGCCGGTGAAGTTGCTCTTGTGCATTGCGGGACGCCACTTCCTTTCGACACTGCAAAAGCGAGCGCTGTTTTGGGTGAGAACGAGATTCAAATATCGATCGATCTCAACGCCGGACCCTCATCTGCAAGAGCCTGGGGTTGCGATCTCACTTACGACTATGTGCGCATCACAGGCACATATCGCGTCTAACTCAGAGGTAAAGGAAATGAAGGCAAGAGAAAAAGTTGTTATCAAGCTTGGCGGAAGCGCCCTCAAAAACAGGGAATGCATGAAGATGCTCCTGGGCGATGTGGCACGCATAAGTCAGGCGTGCGATGTTGTCATCGTCCATGGCGGCGGTCCTGAAATCAATGCCGCGCTCACCGCAGCCGACAAACAGCCGCGCTTCCTGGAAGGACTGAGAATAACGGATTCGGAAGTTCTCAGCGTGGTGCGCGATGTGCTCGATAAGATGAACGGCGACATCGTTCAACATCTGCAAGAAATTGGAGTGAATGGCATATCTGTACAATCTGACAATCATTGTCTCTCCGCGTCCAAGAAGTGGGTGTTTGCTCCGACAGGAGCCAAGCACGACATTGGCTGGGTCGGCAAAATCGATGCCGTCGACTGCAATGTCGTGACGGAAGCATGGGCAAAGGGAGGCATACCCGTCTTCGTCTCCCTCGGTCACGACGAGCAAGGCAATCTCTACAATGTCAACGCCGATGAGGCAGCCATGGCTCTTGCAATTGCGCTCGCCGCCACCACTCTCGTCTTCGTGACGGACGTGCCGGGTGTCATGCTCAACGATGAAACGATAGTGCCGGAGCTCGGCCTTGACGACATAAGTCTGTACATCGAAAGCGGCATCATAACTGGTGGCATGATCCCCAAAGTAAGGAGCTGCGCCAACGGTGTGCGCCAGGGTGTCGGCAGAGTCCTAATCACCAAGCCTGAGCAGCCCGGCGACCTGGAGAAAGCCGTCATGCACGCAGGCTCAAAGGGAACCGCAATCTCCAAAACTGCATGCTACTCGCACGCCGCCTGAGGCAAGCCAAAGGCACTAAGGTGGTGATTGTTACACGACTGCCGGTGGGGCACTCAACGCGATCTGAACTACGAATTCGGTTTTTCCAGCGATTCAAACCGATCAAAGTGTCGCCTTTGCTTTGGACAGGCAATAGCAGGTCCGACTGCGCAATGTATTAACATTGGGTCGAAACGAGCGGGAAGAAAATAGTGCACGTTGTCAACGATTTCTCACCCTGTGTAAAATGAAGTATCGTGTCTCAGGTTTGTCGTGACTTTGGCCGAACAACACACTTGTGCAAATTCAAAGCTGTGGTGCTTCGACTGCCGCGCGCAGATATGCGAGCAGTGCATGATCGTCAGCAAGGATTCCTTGAAGTGCACTCTGATCATGTATCTGGTTCCACCATTCGTCTCGCCGCCAGACATAACCAAGATTCCCCCGCCCATCGGCAACAAGAAGTAGCGAACTACTCCGACCACTTTCCTGTAGCGGCAGAAATCGCGTTGTCTGGAGACGGTACCATTTGATTGACGCAAACTATAGCTGATCCCAAATCCACGAATGAAGTTGCAGTAGAAGCGTGTCATCATCGGAAATCTTCAATCAAGAATTGAGCAATCGCCTGTCAAATGTACAGCGAAGCACGCCCACCGATCGTAAAGCGCTTAGCGAGACCTTCGCGCAACTCTATTCCCTTATGGGCCGAGAGAAACCCGCGCTTGTCAGCTGCCAGAGCCCATATCAATTAGCAACATTGCCCTCATTGCTTATAGGACTTCTGCACAGCGACATCTGGCAAGTGATCTCGCATGATTTTTCCTACGAAATCGAAAAATCCAAATGGCAAGAGCATTGGACTGACTGTTGGGACTCCCTCTGGTTTCACGGTGGCAATCGGCTGCTGGAAGGTATGCTGCATACAAGCCGCATCGGCGATGAGTATCCCGGGCTTGAATACCCGCTTATCGAAAGGAGCAAACATGAATTACTTGCGTGGCTCGCTTCGGGTCAGCTGAAACGATTCGAAGGCAAATTGAAAAGAGAGCTTTACCGCCGATTTTGGGGCCTGCATTTGCGGTTCACCGACTTCGTGGAAAATTTTTTCTGGCAGAAAGATCACGAGCTGGCAGATGAATTGGAGCGGGAGAAATTCGACTATGAAAATGATTGGGAGTTATTCTCGCCAATCTCGGAAAATCTGAGAACGTTATATTTTGGCGTCGTAACGTCATCAATTCCGTCGCTCGTGGCAAGGATGGGAGCAGAACCTGCATCGCAGCTGGAACGCGCCATCACCCTGCCATTTGCCAGTCCGATGTTTGCAATAGCCGACATCTGGCGCACGCATGTCAACAAAGCCAGCTTCAGCAACTTCGAGAAAGAACTGGCAATCTGGAACTCCTTATCAACCTCTATATTTCAGATGATTTGTCTTGAGGATGTCGTATTCGTCTGCCAAAAGCCGTCCGTATTCTCGATTGATGAGGGTGGACGTTTGCATAGTGCAAGCGGGCCTGCCCTTCAATTTGCGGACGGATTTACGAAATATGCCTGGCATGGCGTGCTCATTGACGACCCGAGGATTATCGAACGGCCGGAGACAATAACCGTCGATGAAATCGAGCGAACAGAAAACATTGAGCTCAGAAGAGTGCTTATGGACAGGTACGGGCAATCGCGTTACCTCGAAGAGTCCGGAGCCGAAGTCATCGCCGAAGATGAAACTGGCATCCTCTATCGCAAACCCGTCGACGGCGACGAGCCGCTGGTAATGGTTAAAGTGGTCAATCGAACACCCGAGCCGGACGGCTCGTACAAAGAGTATTTTCTGCGAGTGCCACCAGAAATCCGTACCGCGCGAGAAGCTGTCGCCTGGACTTTTGGTTTCTCCGAGCCTGACGAATACCAGCCGGATGCAGAATCTTGACGAGCAAGGCCCTGATGACATAGCTCATCCATTGCCGCTAAAATTCTCTGAGCAGTTTGGAGGCCTCGTGTGGTGATCATTCCGTCCTGGGACGTTGAGCGGATGCAAGAGGAGATGGCGAGAGGATCCGCCTTTCATTACCTTGCAATCCTGGGCTTCTTGAAAGATAACGCGCCCGCGTTGATCTCTGAGTTCAACAAGGTTTTTGCCATCAACAAGACATACTTCTTGCACATGGGCAAATTGAACCCGCTTGAATTGGCAATGGCAATTGCTCAGGTAGAGCAAAATCTCTTTGGTTCCAAAATGGAAGTGGACGGCGACGAGAACTCTGCCTCAGTCACATACCGCTACATAAATGAATGGGCGCGCGTGGCGGAGTTTGGCATACTCACTGAAGAAGACCATATGAATATGCACGCTCATTTCGTTCTGGCAATTGACGAATTAGGGCGGGAAATGGAGCTGAGTACCCGCGTAGCCTATGCAGAAGAGGGACTTGTTGTCACTTTCAGCAAAGGAAGCATCGAATCACAGGCCGGCGAATCGACTGCCTCTGAATCCGCTGCTGAAACGGCAATTAATGAGACCGCCGCTGATGGAAATGAAAGCAGCGCTCTGTAACGATTATGTTGGTTTGGGGATGTATCCACCCCGCTCTCCCCAGGGCTGCCAGAGCGATAGCGCAATCAGCTGGCCCTCACTCGACTGGGCAAGGCTTCTGTAACACCTTGATAAAAATCATTGCGCCGTGAGGACTTGATGAGTTTCGCGGGAACCGACGCCTGTGCCGCCGCGTCACCCGGCGCGAATTTGAACGGAACCTTTTCGGAGAGAGAATATGGCAAAGAATATGCCGAGAATAACAAGGTCAGCCCTGACCGCAGTACTTGCGTGTGCGGTCGCAGCACCCACAACAAGCTGCTCACAAAATTTTTCAAAAGCACAAACCGGCGAGCAACAAGAACAGCAGGCGAATAAAATCACGCTTGTTCGACGGCTCGAAGATCTGGACAATCGAACGGCAGATCACTCAACTCCTGACGCAATTGTATACATAGCCCCAGGATATGACTGGAGATCTCCAATCAACCTCATCATCTTCAACCACGGCATGATGACAAATTTGGAAGATGTCGAGCAAACGTGGAAGATATCGCAAGCAGTTCAAGCAGCACCACCAAACACGGTGCTGATCGCTCCCGAATGGGCGCAAGACCCGAAGGCTCTGTCATCCAAAGCCGGACGGTTCCATCAGCCTGGTTTCTTTCGCAACATGCTCTACGAAATTTTCAGCAAAGTTCCGGAATTGAAAGACAGATCGATAGATCGCGATGTGTCGCAAATTACTCTTGCCAGTTTTTCGGGAGGACTTTATGCACTGGCGACCGAACTCGAAAAGAACGGCATCAAGCACAAAGTCAAATCGATTGCCCTCTTTGACTCTCTTTACAAGACCGGAGTACTGGACGGCTGGCTGAAAGAAAACGTCAAAGCGCTG
>DATNRC010000205.1:0-15823 GCA_036703705.1 Candidatus Obscuribacterales bacterium | reverse complement strand
GATTGCTCGAGTCTGGATTGCTCACCCAGGAGCAGCTCAGTGAGGCATTGACGCTGCAGAGCGAAACCGGTCTTTTGTTAGGAGAGGTTTGCCTCCTCAAAAACTGGATGTCTTATCAGCAACTTAAGGATTGTCTTCCGCCCCTGCGCTCCAAGCTCGGGGAACGCTTATTGGCGCACGGGCATATTACTATGGAACAACTGTTTCTTGCTCTCCTGGAACAACGACACTCCGGCGAGCGTCTCGGCGAAATTCTCGTCACCCGAGGCTGGATCGACAAAGTTATGCTCGACTCGCTGACACGGAACTCTTTTGCGGATCGCGATTAGCATCTATCGCAGGTGCGCCGCAGACACACCGCAGGTACGTCACAGACACACCGCAGGTGCGCCGCAGACACACCGCAGGTGCGCCGCAGATACATCACAGGTGCGCCGCAGGTGCGTCATCTTCACTCTTTAGGTGCTTTCAAAAGCACTCTTCCGCTGGGAAGCCGGCGCGTTATTGCTTGATCGTCAAAATATGCCAGCATGGCCATGGCATATTTGCGCGTCGTTCCCATCGCTTCTCGGAAGTCACCAGGAGCGATATCACGCTTCTGCTGCCATAGCCTGCTAAGGGTGCTGTGTGCTTGAGACAGCGTTCGTGCCGAGCAAGCAAATTCATAACCCACAATTGTCGCTTTGCCTTTGCCGGCAAGATATTGCAATGCAGCCGTAACTTTTTTCTTGTCGGCGCGAACTTGCTTGCTTAGCTCCTCTATCTCGAGACACAGATTGGAAAGCAAGATTTCTTCAATCTGACCGGCGATAGATTCCAGTTCGGCATTCGTTTCTTTCTGACTTCCCGAGGCGGGCAGGAGCCTTTCGGCTTGCCTGACAATGATGCCCTTCTCCACCGCCTCTTTCACGAGTTGTTGAAACGATCCACGATCGAGCCCAGTAATAAGTTTGTTGCGGATTGCCTCAAGAGAGTTCTTGCCCTCTGAAACAACGTCACCTTTATTTGCCGTTTCCACCTCCTGAATCAAGCGCTGCATGAGATATTGCTTCGACTCACTGGTTAACAGGAAGTCACCGAGCTGCGTAATTCTTCCCTCCGACTTCAACGATTGCAGGACACTGGCGCGCATGAACGGCGGCAAGAAGCAATTGAGTGCTGATTCTTTTGCCAACTTCTGTGGATTACTGTCGAGGAAAAAGCAAGTCGCACTGTCGTATTGTTCTTTTGCAAGAAGTTTGCACATTTCGTTCAGCCGGGCACGAGTGAGCCAGCGAGTTCGCGCATTGAGCATAATTCGGCCACCAGCAAGCCCCTCGTCGCCGAAACGGAGAACAAATCTGTCTCCCGGATCGGCAACAACAGGATCGATCAGCGATATTTGAGCGGCATACGTGACGTACGCCCCTTCCATCTGAGGTAAACGCTCCAGCCAGCGAACCGAGCAATTGCACTCGGTCGTCCCATGGTAGAGCCTGCCCGTCTGATTGATTACCGATTCTTCGAAGTTCTCATCAAATTCCCCGCCGGCTTGCATAAGCTCAACGATCAAAACATTCGTCGGAGCCACAATTTGAGCCAGTATTGCCTGCCCTCTTGCAAGAGGTTTGTTCTCCTTGAGAGCGAGATTGAGTGCTAATCGCTGGCCTGCCGTCGCCTTCTCGATTGTTCGATTGAATGTCTCCAGCCCCCTTACTCTCGCCTTCAAGCCGCCCGGCTCAATATAGAGATTATCTCCTTGCTGTATGCTGCCTTTCACCAGCGTTCCCGTCACAACCACTCCATATCCCGCTTTAGAAAAAACCCGATCGATAGGCAGAAAGGCCGGAGCTGCGGTTACATCTTCTGTTCTTGCCGCATTTGAGCTGAGCGCTCTCACCAGTGACTTCGTCAGTTCGTCAAATCCACTCTTGTTGGTATTCGAGACACGCACTATATCTACGAGCGTTAGCCCAAATCGATCAAGCATCACGCGCGACTTATTTATAACTTCTTCCTGTCTCGACTCCCCCGCAAGATCTGTCTTCGTCACCACGAGAAGGATTCGCTTAATGCCGAGAATACTTAAAATCTTCGCGTGCTGAATTGTCTGCGGCATAGGTCCCTCATCTGCCGCCACCACAAGCAGTGCCATATCCAATCCGCCGACGCCGGCGAGCATGTTCTTCAAGAACTTGCCGTGTCCAGGCACATCAACAAAGCCAATTACCATTTCCCTATTCAACCGGCTTCCGGCATCTTGAACTTGACGCGTACTCAACCTCAGATGTGCAAAGCCCAGATCTGTGGTCATCTGGCGTTGCTTTTCCTCTTTCAAGCGGTCGGGATCGATGCCAGTCAAAGCTCGCAAAAGACTGGTTTTACCGTGATCTACGTGTCCGGCGGTAGAGACGGTGAAGTATGCGGGCTGCTTGGAAAGCTCAGCTGTGACCATAATTTCAGTCTAACCCACCGTAGCAAAGCCGCTCATCCACTCGACAACCAATCATTGAAAGAATTCTAAACAGCCTCTCGCAATCTCTTCACGGGACTTCGCGCAAAGGCTGCACCTGCCTTGTGTTCAGCTCATCTGCCTCTTTCACCAGCCGTGCCGTATCGCATAATGAGCCGCAAGGAATGTAGCAGTCGTCGTGTTTGGGTAGAATCACTTACGTTGTCCCCGAGGCAGAGGTTAAGTCGTGCTCCATCAATTCATCGATCCAGTCTTGCAAATGATCCGCGACCGTGTTGCTGACTGGGGATATCTCGGAGTGGCTTTTATGATGGCCATTGAGTCGGCCAACATTCCGCTTCCGTCGGAAGCAATCATGCCTACGGCAGGAATTCTCGTCCAGCAGGGCAAAATGGACTTGCATCTTGCCGCCCTGGCAGGCGCGATCGGATGTCTCATAGGTTCCATACCTTCGTATTTCCTGGGATTGTACGGTGGCAGGCCGTTCCTTCAAAAATATGGACGCTGGTTCCTGCTTAAGGAAAAGGACCTGGAGTTGGCTGACAAATGGGTCGATCGCTACGGCGACATAACGTTCTTCATTTGCCGCATGCTGCCCGTCGTGCGAACCTTCATTTCCTTCCCGGCCGGGGTTCTCAAAGCCCATTTCGCCATCTTTTGCGTTTACACATTCATCGGCTCTCTTATATGGTGTTATTTCCTCACCTGGGTAGGCATAAAGTTCGGCGAAAACATGGAAGTATTCGTCGACCTCTGGCATAAATTCGACATCGCCATCGTTGTTGTCGGCCTGGCTGCAGTTGGCTATTACCTCTATCACCACCTCAAGCACGAATAGACAGTCAGGTAGTGTTTGCAAATTTTGTGACAGAGGATTACCCGGGCAAGAAACGCGGGCACATTATCCCCAGATGGACCTATGGGTAGGAATGCCTTGCATCGCTCGGCTGAACAAAGGAGGGCTGTATGCCCAAATCCAAGCGCACGCAACTCAGTCCGGATTTGGAAAAACGCATGTCCGAACTCGAAGAAGTGGCCCTCAATGAACTGGCCAGACGGGGCATGCTTCACTTTCGCATGGACGTGGATGACACTCTCCGTCTGTACAAGATTGCAGCCCGTAACCGCAAACATGTGGACGACATGATTCGCGAGTGGGTCTTAGAGCGCCTGCAAGAAGAGGAGTCCGAAACGACGGGTGTTTCGGTGGAAGAACGGCTGACTCGCATAGAAAACGTTCTTGCTATGTTCGTCAACCAGAAGTCGGCTCATGAGATTGCAGAAGTGCTTCAACATGAGGCTGAGTTGCACGGTTTGAAGCACGAGTGATAAGGAAGCGCCATTGAACTGGCGAGGACTGCCGAACGTTTTGTAACCTTGCCTACGTGTTAGAAAAAGCCGGGAATATCTAACACGGGAAATGGGGGTCGTTCTGACCGACGTCCGGATTGATGGGCTTGCCGTTACGTCTGGCTTTGGCGCAGCAACGAAATCCGAAAACCATGTGTGGGCTTGGGTTTGGCAGGATGATGTTAGAAATGAGATGAAATATCTAACACGTCCGACCGGTGCAATCATCTCTCCCCTCAAGGCAGCTTTCGGTACTGCCTGCGCCTGGTATCTTCGCGAATTTCCAGCAGCTCATTCAACAGTTTTTGCCTGTCGGGACCATCCCAACGCTTGAGCCAATCAGCAAGCGCCTGCTGAATCATGCCGCTTTTGTCCGGCGAATGAGTGCCGTAAAGTCGCTTCAACTCAAGCCAGATCGACTGCAAAGCGGCCAGCTGCTCGGACGGGAGTTTCACCGTATATGCTACGTACTTGCGTCCGGGCAAAGTGCCGTACGCCGTTGCTTTGAGCAGTGCTGCCTCTTCTTTGGCAGCTGGCGAAAGCTCTTCATCGCTCAATTTTTCGGTTGCTGGCTGACGTTCTTCTTCAGACATCTGTGCATCTCTCATGATTGGCCGGAATTCTGCCACCTCTTTCCAGCCTCGCCAGCATTCCACGTCATCATTTTATTACAAGCCAGTTCATGAAATACGCCTACGCCAAGAATAGCCGTCACCCACTGACAATGCCGTACATCCACCATATTTCGCTGTTTACAGATGGGAAGATCCCCATGAGAATAGTTGATTTTCCGAGGATTTCCATCACAATCACTGCATGAGCGCAATCAAACCGCCTACGCAGCAACAGCCATCCCTGTCCAGAGACCGAAGAAAAGCGGAAATGCTTCAAGAAGCCATACGTGCAATCATCACGAGAATCCTGAACGACAAGATTCTGCTCGGGCTCGTAATTGTAGGTATTCTTGGCGTGTTTGTCGGCGGTATGGCCTTGAATGACGAACCAACCCCTGAAGCCAAAGGTCCGGCAGACGAAAAGATTCCAGCGGCACAAATGGCACAGCAACAGCAGGTGCAACAGCAGGCGCAAGCGAGTCCGAAAGCCGTCGAACCCACTCTGGCCACAGATTTCGTCAAGTGGTGGATTGGCAGTTCCATGGACTACAAAGCCCAATCAGCAATCGAAAGCCACAAACAGGCCTTCGCCTGGATGACTGAGGATGCGAGCGCCACATTCAAGGCGAACTTCTGGCAGCCAGAGCTTGCAGAAGGAATTGCAAGCGGGACGATTGTTGCCGCATTCCAGCCCGTAGACGTGCAGGCAGAAGCGGTAAATCCCGACGGAAGCGTCGTGGTTGGCCTTTCAGGCACGCTTGTCCTGCAGGCAGTAGGCAGTCCCGTGGCTACACATCAAGTTGTTGCCGACCTTCTGGTCAAGAGAGACGAAAAAGATGAAGCCGGCTCACTGAGAATTGCCGGAGTTTACAACAGGTCGTACTTAATAACTCAGGCCCCCACCTACTAGTGAAGCCAACATTCCTGGGGGAGTTGAGCTTATTCCCGTCAAAAGTCGCGGGGTTGCTGGACTCGTTTGGCTGCTGGTTTCACGTTTCGCAGTCAATCGTTAAGCGTAGCCCTCGGGCGTCACCAAAAGGTTGTCGGTGTGATATATTGGGTCGTTGTCTCCTTGGCGAGCGCTATGTCTTGCGTTCAACGGAGCGGTTTAAGCCGAGGTAGCTCAGTCGGTAGAGCAGAGGACTGAAAATCCTTGTGTCGCCAGTTCAATTCTGGCTCTCGGCAAATTTTTTCAACGGAACGCTTGTCCGTACGCAACAAAGGCGAAGTTGCGCCGAAAGTCTGCCGTCACCATTTATGGTGTCGGAATCGTCGCCGCCGGGAAAGTGCAATAGAGACGCACCATCGCCTCGCTTTATTCGCAAGCAGTAGATAAAACAGATTGATCCGGGTCGCTTGATTTACTGGGGAAGGAAGAGTTTTGGAGCGTTCTAACGTATTTGTCCTTAACTCCGCCGCGAGCGATCAAGTAACCCGAACACAGCCCGATTGACAAGATATGAAACTCGAATTGGTCCGGACATCACGCTTCGTAACGAGGGAAGAACTCGGAATTCTCGTCCCGGAAGAGTTCCACGGGAGTCTTCACGCGGCGCCGCGCACCGCTTGTCACTTCACTGCCGCAGAGGTAACAAAAGTTAGCTTTGTCCGGTAAGGCGGTCTGGCACTCTATACATGATTTCATATAGGGCAACACCCTGTGGGGCTGCGCCTCGCCGCACCAGCAACAAAATTTGTCCGTAGCCCTCAACTGAGTCCAACAGGAAGTGCAAACCGGCTCCACCTGTTCGTCGAAATCAAGAAGCCCACTCACTTCCGGTCCTGCCCAATGCTGCATATCGTAAACGGCGTCGCTCATATGAGCTCCAACGCTGGCGGTAGTTGTTTCCCTGTCAGCATCGGTATGGATCGCTGGTTCAACCGTGCGGTTCATTGGATGTGGCCCGTCTTCTGGCTCATTGGCAACAATCGCTTGGCACTTCGCTTCCAGAGGCTCGCGCTCTCGAGCATTAGCGACAATCGTTTGCATGTCCTCCTTGTCACTGCCGCCTTCCCGCCCGGCTGCAGGGCTTTTCGCAGCCCCCCCGGACAGCTTCAAAACCTCGTCCTTCCTCTCCTCTGCGTGCTCAAACTCTTGATTAGAGCTGTCGATGACGCCTGTACGTGGCGGGTTCGCTTGCAACTGCATATCGGCCCGGCGTTCCAGCTCCTGCCTCGAAACACCGCACTTGCGGCAGAATCGTGCGTTCGAGCGATTCTCAACTTGGCAAGCGGGGCAGACGAATGACAATTGGCCTCCTGACTCCGCGACTTTGGCTAATGAGCCACAGAGATGATTCTTCACTTCCAAAATATCAGAAGCAGTAACAAGTCACTCGCCAAATCAAGCCTAACCAAATGAGATCTGCTAAAACTCTAGCGAGAAAAAGGAGTCCCAATGAATGCCTGTTAAATCCGATCGATCTGTTCGATCCCGAAAATCTCCCCTTTTTAGGCGTCTTTCCTTACGTCCCAGATTGCATGCTGGTGCCACTGCTGCCCTTGTGCTCATGGCGCTTTTTGCCACGTTGTCGTCGCGATCTGAGGCGCAGTTTTCTTTACTCCCCGTCGAGGTTTTTCTTGCCAAGCCTTATGTTCAACTAGGAAAAAAAACTCCCGATAAGCAGCATCCCTCACATGAAATTATCTGGATCGCCCGTGATTCGAAAAGCAACTTTTCTGTCGACTATCGAGCGAGGAAAACGGCTCCCTGGAAAACTGCGACAACTGAGAAAAGAGTCATACATGAACAGCTTCCTTCTTCAATTTGCCGTTATTCAGCTGCGCTCACAGATCTCCTTCCGGGCGTGAGGTTTGATTACGTCGTGAAAAAAGACAACGCTGTCGTTTTCAGCGCTGATGCTCTGGCAGTCAAGGATGCCAGCCAAACTTATTCCTTTGTTGTAGTTGGTGATTTAGGCGCCGGCTCAATTGGCCAAAAACGAATTGCTCAAGCTGTGTACAAAGCGAAGCCGGACTTCGTAGTCATGCCTGGCGATCTTACATACAATTTTGGACGATTATCAGAGTATTTCACCCGCTTCTTTCCCGTCTACAACTCGGATTCGGCCGCCAGCGACGCAGGCGTACCACTCATGCGATCGACATTGTGCATGCCGGTTCTGGGCAATCACGATATTGCGGTCACAGGTTCAAACACGCCTACCGATCTCAACACCTACCCTGATGCACTGGCATATTTTCTCGTTTGGTCGTCACCACTTAACGGTCCCCTGGGCGAGACGCACACGGCCAACCGGCCGATGATCACTGGAGATGTTCAGCGCCTCAGTGCATTCCGCGCAGCCGCAGAATCTCGATATCCTCGAATGGCCAATTACTCGTTCGACTACGCCAATTCGCATTGGTTAGTTCTTGACGCAAACTATTACATGGATTGGTCGGACAAGACCCTCAGGAAATGGGTGGAAACTGATTTGAACAACGCTAAAGGAGCAAAATGGAGGTTCGTAACGTTCCATCAGCCCAGCTTCAGCGCAGATGAAGCTCACTTCAAGGAGCAGCGCATGCGAGTGCTCTGCAACCTTTTCGAGAGCAAAGGCGTCGATATTGTCTTTGCCGGTCACGCGCATAACTACCAACGCACGTATCCGCTGCGGTTTAGAGTTCGAGACACGTCCCGCATGATAGCTGATGGCACCGTATCCGGTGACATTGCCCTCGACCATTCGTTTGATGACTCTGCCAAGACAAAGCCCAAAGGCATCATTTACATTGTCACCGGCGCTGGTGGCGCCAAATTGTACAAGCCGGTAAGCACAGATAAGATGAACTGGCTCGGTAACTTCATCAAGAAGTTGAATGCTGATGTTCATTCATACACAATGTGCAAAGTCAACGGCGCAACGCTGAGCCTCCAGCAAATTTCGGATCGGGGCGAAGTGCTGGATCAATTTACGTTAAGCAAGGATTAGCAAATCTCACCTGAGGGCACATTTCTTCAGTGAAACGAGGTGAACGTGACACAAGGGAAGCACAGCGTTCAAGGCGGTTGGCGTGGTCGATACTTCTACGCCGGCGACAGCACGCCACATGGCTTCGAGGCCGTGTTCGTTGAGATGAACGGCATTATCGAAGGCAATATCCTCGATGACGATGAACTTGGCGAAGCTACGGTTGGCGGCAAATTCACTTTTCCTTTCATAAAATTCACCAAAATCTATAGATCTCCCGGCACCCAACCAGTGAGCTACCAGGGTGAGATGACGGAAGATGGAACCACCCTCACTGGTCGCTGGACGATAAGTTCCGCAGACGTCTATGGCACATGGACTGCCAAACGATTCGAGGAAGGCGAAGATCTAAAGATAGAAGATCTGGAGCAGGTCGAGCTCAAGGTTGAGGTCGAACGGCCGAAGGTTGCGCCAGCCCGCGAGAGGGAGCGCAGTCTCAAAGCCCGAAAACGATAGGTGTTAGATTTTCCCGCCATTTTCTAACACCACATTTCCAGATTCACTCGTAACGGCACCGGCAAAGCTCTAGAGCGCCACGAGCAGAATGCCGGTCGCTGAATCTAGCGTGAAATCCTGCCCATAGAAGAGAATTGGCTCCTGTCAAGTCTTTCGGGACTCGGGCGGGGAGAATTAAGCCAATGGTTCCGGCCGTGTTAGATATTGGCCGGAAAATCTAACACGCCACCCAGCCGCGCCCAACATCCGCCCCACCGCCTGACCAGCCGCCGGCTACTTCTTGGCATCTCCGTTCGGGGTTCGCTCCGCATCGCTCGTCTTATAGTTTCTCGTGTAGAGATTTGTTCCTTCAGGAACAAGGCGCGGCGCACCGGGGCGCCCTTTCTCCATGAGAAGCAAGCGTAAATTCTCGGCTGTCTTGTCGATTTCAGACGCTTCTTTCTTGGCACTTTGCAAATGGCTTGCTTTCTGGCTTTCATAACCGCGTCTGAGCTTTTCAATTTGCTTGACGATGTCCGGTGGCAGCTCATCTTCACGCCTGTTCTGATACCAGGGCGGGAGGCCTTTGAGGATTTCACTCTTAGCTCTTGAAACTACGTCCTCTCCGCGCCTGCTCACATCACCTGCCAGGCCCTCACCCAGCCGGCTGCGGCTATCTCTTGCCTGATTGGCCTGACGCTCGAGTTCCGCAAGTGTTTTCTCTACTTTTGGATCGATCGGTGCTTTCTTTTCTACCTTCGGCTCGACAGCGGCTTTCTTTTCCCCGGCAGGTTCAAGATCAACACCCATTACTTTCAGCGCCTGCTTGGAAAAACGGCCCACTTCTCCTTCCGGATCGAGGGCATGCGCAATTCTAAATTCCCGTATCGCACCCAAGCGCTGATTCAAGTGCACATAGCAATTTGCTAGATAGTAATGCAAAACCGGGTTGTTGAAGTCCGTGGGCATGGCCTGTCCCAGGTGACCTGCCGCATTCAGATAATCGCCCGCCCTGTATTCGGCTTTGCCCTGCTCGAAGTACTTTTGCTGCGCGTAAGCGACTTGCGACATATTGGCTATCGCCATCACAGATATGACCAGAAAGTGGATTCTCGACTCTGTCATTTGACCATTCGCCTGTCCATGCCTTCAGTCCTTCAACAAATCATTGACCAATACTAAAGTAACACTCGGTCAGACGATCCAAACGCAATTCTCCGAGACAGGTGTTGACGCCTGAGCCTGGCGCCCACTTGATCGTTCCGGAAACCTCTGTGTGATGCTCGCCCTTGGTGGACTGCCAATTGTAATTGGGCTCGTCTTTTTGCATTTCCTCAGTGGCAACGACAGCCTCAAGACCATCGGTTCCTTTAGTTGGATCAAGCCATGCCGGCAAATTCAATTCTTTATCCGAAGTAACTTTAATTTGCGGATCGGTCAGATCGCAAGTTTTGTAGGTTGGATAAATATAGAACTTGCCGGCATTCTGAAATTGTTGCTTTTCCAGGATCTGCTGCAGGTCGGACATGGAAAAATCGGCCTTGATTTCCTGAATCCTCTGCAACACTTTCTTGAGCGGTTGGGTGTGATCGCCAGGCAACGCGTTTATGGCCTGCCACAAATTGGCTTTTGCATATTCATTGCCGAGTGATGCATAACCGTTAAGCGTCCCACCTTTAGGCGGCGGAATTGGATAGTTTCGCACGCCCCACTGCTCCTCCGGCTTTGCTCCGTATGACGTTTCATTGACCTTCTTTCCTTCGACGTACCACTTTGCTCTGTTTGTGAATTGAATGGCAACGTACGCATGCGGAATCGCCAATGTGTACTGTCGCTGTGGATTAGCGACTGCAGATGCAGCAGCGGAGAGCGGCGTCTTGGAGTTAGTCGCCACCCCGGTTACTTTGAAGGCATTGGGAATCGGATTCACGGCATTGGCAATGGCATTTTTTGTCTCTTCATTCTTGTCGAAGTAGGGATCCGATATAAGGTGCGGCATTTCATTGGGGCGAAAAGAGGTGAAGCAAAAACTCCTCTTGTGCGCTGTGACCGGCGAATAGCCTTGAATGTATGTTTTGCTCCCGCTGCCCACACCGGGGAGAGTGGCATAGCCTGGCAGCTGTTTGGTATCAAATGAAAGATTGCTTTCACAACCTCGATCGATCATGCCGAACGACCAGCTGTTGCTTTGCGACGTGCTAACCGTCGCGCCTTGTCCCAGAAGCCCAGCCGTTCGTTTCTCCGCCAGTTGTTTGAAGTATTCATCTAAGATCGTTCTGCTTTTGAGCTGCTGGACAAGGCTGTCGTTGATTGCCTGCGCCTGCATATACGCCTGATCGGCATTTTGTGTAGATAACGGCGTAGATTGACTGTCCCTTTCCATGGCCTCTACGTTGGCATTAATCAAATAAGCCTTTCCCCACACCCGGTTTATGTTCGTCAGCCTTATAGAGCCGCTTGAATCGGCACAATCTTTGAATATGGGTTGGGGAGGGGTTCCAAGGTCGACGACGCGTTTTGACACGTTGAGCGTCGCGGCGTCTACGGCATTTCTCACTTGTTGAGAGCCGGCGGTGAGCGTTGAATAGTGAAAGGCGATGTAGATCAAGGCAATAAACAGGGCCGCGCAGACACAAGAAAGAATGAGCGAGATGCCGCGTTCTGAACGATTTTGCTTCGTCGTCTTCACGCTCATTCTCCTATTGCGGCGCCGGCGTGCCCACAATTGGCACCACGGCAGTTGATTTGATGGTCATTTGGGAAACGTACGGCAAAGGCACCGGCAATTTGATTTGCATAGTGGTGACTGCAGTGACCATGCCCGTTCCCAGGTTGTATTCGATGCTCTGGACGCCCACGCTCAAGGCAGCGCCTGGAATTTGGCTGTGCTCCACGGCATCTTCGGCGGCCTTCACAGCCGCTCCCTGATCCGCTCTTGTTGCTGCCGCTCGTGCGCAGGAATCCGCGACTTGCTCATTTGCATGATAACAGCTGACCATTGTGACGACGTCGAAGGCAGCCAAACCGATGGGGATCAAGATCATCAATCCCACCAGCGACTCAACAAGGCTCTGTCCCTTTCTGCGCATTCAGCCTCGCTCAGTAGAAGACACTATTGGCATTCTCCAATACGCGCGTGCCAGAGATGCTGCAGGATATCGGCGCGCCGAGACCAGGAAGTTGAGGAAAAAACGGAATGGTAAGAAGCGGCTGTATAGCAACCGAAGTCACAACAGTCACGTAAACATTACCTTTGCCAAAAGAGTAAGAAACGTTCGTCAGCGGATCTTGGGCCAGGCGCGCTAAACCGCCGATCGTAGTGCGGCGCCATTGATTGGGCACAGCCACAGCAATGACACCGTTTGGTGCCGTCGCTTCTGATTTGCTTACTTTGACAGCTTCTCGCAATTGTAAATCGTTGAGTGTGATGCACGAGTAATAGCTGATGCCCAGAAAAATCAAATCCAAGACGGGAAACACGGCAAATACGAGCAATAAGAAAAGCCCTGGTCCGGCTTCGCTCAGGGCCGACCCCGTGCGCCTTCGCCTGCCGAATCGCAGCGAGCTCAGCCTCCTCTGGGCAGATTTAAATTCGTCGCGATCGACAGCGTCTTTCACAGCATCGCCTCAACTACCGATTCGACGCCACCCAGGAAAAGAAACAATCCGTAATTCCATGAGATTATTTTCAGATTATAACAGATCATATCAATGTCACATTCAGAGGCATCTCACATCAGTAGAACGAAAATCAGTTGAGCGGGCTATAAAATGAGCGCAACTTATGTCCTTCTCGTGAGGAGACCCGGCTATGTTTCTTGCGGTGGCGCAACACTCAATCGCTGTTTTGGGGGTGCTCATGTGCGTTGGCGGGCTTGTCGGTTATGCCAAAGCCGGCAGCAAAGCATCGATGGCTGCCGGACTGGGAAGCGGGGTTGCCCTGCTGGGCACCTACGCTCTTACCTATACCGATGTCAAACTGGCCCTCATCATTGCTCTTGTCATATCAGCATCGTTGGACGCCGTCTTTTCCGTAAGACTTGCGAAAACCAAAAAAGTCATGCCATCGGGCGTGCTGTTGGCGTTGAACGTAATCGTCCAGGTAATACTGGTTCTGGGTCTGGTTGAGGCATTCAAGTAAAGAGAAGTGCGCTCAAGTCGGTGATTGCCAATCGCGATGCCCGCACACTGCCCTCTGTATTGACACCAGGTCGAGGCCTCTCAATTGCAACAAACGACAACACTCATCCATTTTCCCGGCACTGCCGGGGCGCAAATGACCGATGTCGGCGGGAAAGGCTTGTCGCTGATACAGATGTCAGGCTGGGAGTTGCCCGTTCCGCCTGGTTTTGTTTTGCCGTCGCAGTTTTTTGAAGAATGGTTTTCGACCTTGAAGGTGAGCAGCGAATGGAAGAAATTCGTTAAAGCATCAGCAGAGAATCTTTCGCAGGCCTGCGCCTCGCTGAAAGAAAGAGCATATCAACTCTCCTTCTCGAATGAGCAGACGCGACTACTCGTCGAGGCGCTGGAAAGATTTCCTCAGGATTCCCTGTTTGCAGTGCGTTCTTCTTCTCCGGAAGAGGATCTCGAAGGTTCATCGTTTGCCGGCGGGTATGAAACCATACTCGGTGTCACGAAAATGCGCATCGAAGAAGCAGTGAAAAGAGCATTCGCTTCGTGTCTCGATTATCGAGTAGTGGTTTACAAGAAAGAGCATGGCTTCGACCATCATGTTCCCAAAATTGCTGTCGTCGTGCAACAACAAATCAGAAGCGATGTCGCTGGAGTCGGCTTCTCGCTAAATCCGCTCACGAACAATTTTGACGAGGCAGTATTCAATGCCAATTGGGGATTGGGTGAATCTGTGGTTTCGGGCGCCGCTACGCCGGATACGTTTGTCGCAGACAAGCTGACTCTCAAGGTAGTCTCCTCCTCCGTGGGGAAAAAGGAAACGTCAGTCTGGTTGAAAAAGGATGGCGGAACGGAAGTCCGCTCGGACGAACGCCGAGACCAACTTTGCTTGTCGCAAGCGGAAGTGCGCGAGCTGACGCGCATGATCATCCGTCTCGAGAAGCAATTCGAAAAACCGGTGGACATCGAGTTTGCATTTTCGGAGGGGGCCCTTTATCTCCTGCAAGCAAGACCAATCACCTCTTACGTACCGGTCATTCCCGAGCTCCTCACACCGCCTGGCGCCCGCAAACGTTTGTACCTCGACGCTTCCATCAGCGCCCAGGGATTGCACAAGCCCCTTTCCGTAATGGGAACTTCGATGCTGCGCCGGGCAATGGAAACAATGGCTCCCAGAATTTACGGCTTTGATTTTACAAGCAATTTAGACATGACGCCGGCAATCGTAAGATCAGGCCGGCTGTACCTCGTTGTTTCCAATGTCTTGCCCATAGCGGGCAAAAGCAAATTCGTCAATCTCTTTGCCAATATCGATCCTCTTGCCGCCAAGACGCTGGCAATGCTTGACGAAACTCCGTACCTGCCTGACAGACCGCTTTTGAAGCGCAATCTCTGGCGCCTGGGCTTGAAAATGCCGCCCATGTTTGCACGCATCGTGGCGTGCCGTGTCAACCCAGACAAAGCACACATCAACTGCCAGGATGCCATTGCACAATTCAAGCTCGATCTGCGCCGAATCGAAAGAAGAGATTTGCCTTTCCACGACTTTGTTAATGCTTGCTACCGTCGGCTGGGCAACCTCCTCATTAACGCTGTCATTCCCACCTTAGGAGCCGGACGGCTGGCCCTCGAGCGCATGAAAAAACTGCTCAAGGCGCAGGGAGTCTCAGATGCCGATCTCAAACGACTCGAGCAAGCGATGCCGCACAACGTCACCGTCGAGATGGGCCTTGACCTCTACAATATGTCGCAAATGCTCGACCGGAGCATGGCCATCGATCAACTGGAAGACGCATTGGCGAAGGGATCTCTCCCTGCCGAATTTCTCGACGCCTGGCGCCGATTTATCGATCGATATGGGCACCGCGGCCCTGGTGAACTCGACATCGCCAACCCTCGTTATCGTGACAAACCGCGACTGTTGCTGGAACAAATCCTGACTTTAAAAATGAGTTCGTCGCCAGAAAACAATCCGTTGGAGAAGTACGAAAAGAAACGCCTGGAGCGCGAAGCTACCTATCTGGCTGTGAAAGAGAGACTGAGCGAATTGAGGCTGATTGATGTGTTCAGGTTCGACGCTGTCTATCGCACATGGTCGAAATTGGGCGGATACCGGGAAACGCCTAAATACCTGGTCATTTTCATGATGGATCAGATAAGACAACGGCTGATTAGAGAAGGACACGCTTTGCACCGGGTGGGTCGCCTTTCAAGCCCGGAAAGAATATTCGATCTGACCCTCGAGGATCTCGAGGTGGGGGTGTTCGATCAAAAGATGGATCTCGAAGCGCTTGCCGCTAAGAATCGCGTCATGCCCGATCGCCTTCGTCGCGTGCCGCAGTTGCCAACCATTTTCGATTCACGTGGGCTGATTTTGAAACCGCCACCGGCGGAAGTGAAGGAGGGCGAGATCGCTGCTATACCAATCTCTGCCGGTGTGGCTCGAGGCCCGGTCAAAGCTCTGCATAGTCCTGACGAGAAACCCCTCAATCGTGGAGACGTTTTGGTGGCACGGGCGACCGATCCGGGGTGGACGCCGCTCTTTGTGAATGCCGCGGCCGTCGTCCTGGAAGTGGGCGGCTTGCTGCAGCATGGTGCGCTTGTTGCTCGAGAGTATGGGTTGCCATGTGTTGCCGGGGTTGTGAATGCAACATCTATCTGGAAAGACGGGACGATCATCGAAGTCGACGGGTCCAGTGGCATTATTCGAGAAGTCGCCGGTTAAGTTAGCTGGAAACGGCGCTGGGGGGTGTGTTAGATTTTTCAGCCAAGATCTAACACGAGCCGGGGCGTTGCTTTCTAATGCCTTGCAGGCAGCGAAACCGCGGAAATAGCACAATAGAATTTTCCAAAACCAAGCCCTTGTT
>DATNRC010000204.1:0-4836 GCA_036703705.1 Candidatus Obscuribacterales bacterium | reverse complement strand
GGCGGGCATGTTGGCGGCTTCGCTGTTCGCAATCCCTATTGCGGCCTGGTCACAACTGCCCATGATGCAGCAGCCAAGTCTCGTCCCGATTGGTACAGTGAATCTTCCGGCGGGGCAGTATCTGATGACCAGCCTATCTACGGGACAATCTGTTTATGTTGCTGTCAATCAGAGCGGGCAAATGATGGCGCAGGATCCGCGCTTATTGCAATTCAGTGTGCAAGCTTCGCAAACGGCGGGCCCCCTCGGCCAGCCTGTAGCGCAGCCTGGCGGCTGGGGAAGCCTATTACGACATGGGCTGGACTCTCTTGTCCAACCCAAGATGCAGCAGATACCGATGCCAATGCCTAACCAGATGCCTCAGTGATTTAGGCAATTGCTTGAAGACAAACTGTACACCTCACCAATGTGATGACTGCCATTGCTAGCATCATCAGTTTAGTCATCGTCATCGTCGTCATCATCATCGTCGTCATCGCGATCATGATGACGCTGGCGCTTCCTTTCGAAAGTGGAATTGCTTTGGCGCGAGTTTTTATCTCCGCTTGCTTCGCCGGCGTCGGAGCTTGCGGATGAAGCCTCTGGTCTAGACTCGCTGGATGCTGATTCGCCTCCAGCAACTGTGCCTCCTTGCGGCGGCGCACTCGGAGGACTTACCGTTCGATTCGTCTCGTCAATCGCATCGCCAGAGCCACTTTGAGGCGACGCAGAGGAAGCAGCTTCCGCAGCATTAGAGCCAAAAGAGCTGGTTCCGGCGGCCGAAGAATTGGGGACCGCTTGATCCCGTCCTTCTCGGTCAAAATTCGTCGCGCCCGGCGTCACATTGATGTCCATAGGTTTGCTAGTCGAATCACTTGAGTTGATTCGCACCACAGGCGCAGCGGCTGGGGAAGGAGAAGAAGTCAAAGAAGACGTTGCGCTTGGCGTCAAACCACCATCGGACGTTGAACGATTGACTGAGGTTGCCTGTGCGTCAGCGGACCCGAGTGGGGCTGGTTGCCCTGTTGCAATCGGTACTGGCGCTGCCGCACCTACAGAACGCATCGCTCTGACGATGCCGGCAACCGGCTCATAGACTTTCTCCGGCAACGAAGTATTGACGTTTTTGACAACGCCCATCTTTCCGGCAGAGATGACCGAGTCGTATTCTCCTTCGCCATTTCGCGGGCCGAATGTCGCACCGAGCAAATTCACCCACATATTCTTTTCAACCGAATGAATCTTGAAGCCCTTTATGTCCGTCGCTCTTACCGTGCCGTCGCTCTCTTCCACAATCCTGAAGGAGACGTCCCTCTCCAGTCCAATTTGATCAACTTTCTCGCCACCGGTGTTGTTCTCGAAACGGTTTGGCATTTGTATGGTGACGGAAAAACCAGCGTCTTCCTTTACAACCGACATAACTGCCGAGTTTGCTTTCAATGCTTTTGCTGAAGGCACACCCAGATCGTCAAGATTCACAAGACGCCAGACTTTGGATAATTCGCTGTGCTCATTCGCCAAATCAGGATCATTGATTGCAAGAGTCTCAGAGACATCCATTGCTCTCTTCAACGTTTGTCCAGCGAGGGCATATTTCTGATTTTGCCTGTATGCCTTGGCCAATCCTTTGAGAGTGAGCTCGAGATTCTGGTCGTCGACACCTGTCGCGTCCAATTCTTTCAATGCCCGTTGCCAGTTGGTCTCTGCACGTGCGAAATCGCCTGCATCGAGCGCTTGCTGCCCGAGCTGCTTGTACCTCTCGAAGCGTGCACTCTGGGCGGAAGCAGCACCGATCGATATGGTTAAAGCAACCGCGACCAAGGTCAATTTCTGCAGGCTCATTCTCATATGCCTTCTCCCTGAGGAATCTTCTAAAACCAAATGGCAGCGTGCCAGCTTCCTATATCCTTACTGGCCGTGCAACTCTATTAGGCGTCCAGTTCTACTGTGGTCTATTTTGGAGCTCCCGCAAGAACTGTGCAAGACCTCTGGGATCATCCGTTACTATGCCGTCAACACCCAGAGCAATCATGTTTTTCCAATCTTGCGGTTTATCTACCGTCCACACATTAATTTCCAGCGAAGCAGCATGCGCCGCATCAACTACGTCCTTGCGCACACTACCGTAATACGGGTGCCAGGCTTTCGTGCCCACTTTTGCCGAATAATCACCGATATCACAAAAGATTGGATCGCCAAGCAGCGCCAGCTTGTAGCGCTTGGACTTCTCGTGAATGCGCTTGAGCAATTGATGATCGAACGAGCTGATTATGATGGTCTCCGGATATCGGTAGCCATCGAGCACCTTGAGAAGATCATCTTCAATGCCCGGGTATGAAATGGGTGTGTTCTTAATTTCAATGTTCAGCAGCACTTTGCCGTCCACAATGGCGAGAACATCAGAAAGCAAAGGTATTCTCTCATTTTTGAACCGCTGACCAAACCAGCTTCCAGCATCGAGCCCCTTAAGCTCAGAGTAGGTCTTGTCCTTTACCAGTCCCGCACCATTGGTAGTGCGCTCGAGATTTTCGTCATGCACTACAACGAGCTCACCAGATTTGCAACGCTGAACATCCAGTTCGATGCCTACTCCAGACTGCACGCACATTTTGAAGGCAGCAAGAGTGTTCTCGGGCGCCCATTTGGAGCCACCCCTATGCGCTATTATATGCGGCAGCCTGCCGGCACCAGGTGAATTCACTTCTGCCGATTGAGATCCCACTTCGCTGATACCGAGACTCAAGCTAAATGCAGCAATCAAAGCAAGACAAGACTTCAGGCGCATGACAAATATCCTCGGCAGGCAGCAATGATTCCAGCGACAAACACTACCATGGTTAACTACGTGTTGAAGCGCTTGTTAAGTGGCATTTATGCAGACGGCGCCGGGCAACATTGAGAAGGACATCGATCCGGACAGGGGCCGAGATCTCCGACAAATGAGCGAACACGCTTATCGAGCAACCTTTCCTCCAGTAGTTCTCTGACCATGGTCACAAAGCGAGGACTGCTTGCGGCAGTGGAAGCGCGCACCATATTAAGACCGCATTCGTCACAGAGCTGGCGAGCCTGGATGTCCAAGTCGAAAATCACTTCCATATGGTCGAAGATAAATCCAATAGGCGCTACCACAACACTTTCCACTGACTGCGCCGACAATACTCGCAAATGGTCGAGAATATCCGGCTCAAGCCATGGCTGTGCCGGAGGTCCGCTACGACTTTGATAAACAACTTTCCAGTCGCGCAGATTCAGCTCCTCTGCAACCAGTCTTGCTGTTTCGTTCAGCTGTGCCTCATACGAGCAAGTCTTCGCCATCGAGAGCGGCAGGCTGTGTGCTGTGAATGCTACATGAGTTCGCTCCCTGCTTTCCGCGGGCACCATATCCAGTGCCTCCCTGAGGTGTGAAACATTGACTTCAATAAAGAGAGGATGGTTGAAGAAGGGACGAATTTTTTCTATCATCGGCGCTTCATCGCCGACAACAGAGCGCGCCCTCTCAATATCTTCAAGATACTGCCTGCAGCCGGAATAGGAGCTATAAGCTGAAGTGGCAAAAGCAAGAGCCCGTCCTACACCGTCTCGATGCATTCTCGGTACGGTGTCAGTCAAAAGAGGGTGCCAATTCCGGTTGCCCCAATATATAGGCAGGGAAATCTCATGTCGCGTGAGGTCTTCTTTCAGCGCCGCAATCAGGGCGCGCATGTTTTTATTGAGCGGGCTGACACCACCAAACCGCTCATAATGCTTAATGACTTCTTGCATTCTCGCCAAAGGGACATTCTTTCCGCGCAGAACATTTTGCAGGAATGGCTCGACATCAGCCATGCCTTCCGGGCCGCCAAAAGAGACTAAGAGAATGGCATCAAACATTTGTCCGACAAATCAATCTGCATCAAAGGTCTCAACTGTCCCGTCCGGGTTGCGGCGCACGTATACTCCTCCTGAGCTCCGTGTTAGTGTCCGCCGTGGCGAGGCGCTTGCCCGCCTCGGCTTCGGCTTCGCTTTCGCGGCTGTTCGCCGAGCGGATCCGGCAGGCGCAACCACCTCATATGTCTCTACGGTGCCGTCCGGATTGCGCTTCACCACCAGATCGGAGTAATGGCGAACACTCGCGCCTCCGCCTTTAGACCGTGCGCTCCTGTGCGAGGACCCAATCGATGGCACGTCCTCAGAATCATAAGTCTCAATCGAACCGTCGGCATTCTTTTTCACCACCACCCCACCCGGATGCTTAGTAATGCCGCTTTGTCGCGTTGAGCGACTGGCAGCAGGAGCATCAGCATCGTATGTCTCGATGGAGCCGTCCGCATTTTTGCGAACTACAACTCCCCCAGGGTAATGTTGAGTTCCAGCCTTATGACTGCTCTTCGCGGATGCAGATCGCGAGCTTCTTGCCGGCGCCCTAACGGCTGTGGAGGATCTGGGCGAGTCCGTTGCATCATATACGTCCACGGTTCCGTCGGGATTCCTGTGGATCACGACGTCCTCGCCACCAAAAGAAGGAAGAATCCAGAATGAGCCACATACAAACAATGACAACACCACAGTGACCATTTGCACCTTTGCTGTAATGTTCATCCTGTTTCCTCTTGATTGACGTGCTGAACCTGAT
Source organism: Candidatus Obscuribacterales bacterium (assembly GCA_036703705.1). GTDB lineage: Bacteria > Cyanobacteriota > Vampirovibrionia > Obscuribacterales > Obscuribacteraceae > DATNRC01. Next base: position 242 of record DATNRC010000204.1, on the reverse strand, counting down.
TATACGCCGGGAAAGAAGTGCATTCCTTCGCGTCTTGGGACTGCCTCTGAAAAGGCGTAAAGTGATTCACGTGGTGCCTGTGAAATGACGCTTAAGCGATATCTGTGTATTCCGCTGAAAGCGGCCGCTTCTACCGCTAATTGCCGGCCGCCTGCCAAGAGAATTTGGCTTTAGATTACGACGCTGGTTTTTTGTTCTGATTGCATGGTATCAGGTACGGTGCCTCCTGTGTCTCAGGGTTA
>DATNRC010000203.1:0-6028 GCA_036703705.1 Candidatus Obscuribacterales bacterium | reverse complement strand
CGGTCGATTCAAAGATCGCATCGTCTTGCTCGGCTGCTCGTTCACGACCCGCCACAACGATCCGCTCAAGCGTCGAACGCCGCTTGATGAAGCCGTGCCCGATGTAGTGATGCATGCCGACGCAATTCAGACATTGCTCGACAACGAAGTGATCTACAGCTTTCCACGCAATATTTCGCACCATGTGCTTTTGCTTTTGGGTGCGGCGTTTGGCGCCGTCGCTTCCATCCTGCCGCTGGGATTGCGCACCGCCACTTATTTGAGCGCTTCCATGGTGTTGGTGGCAACAGCGCAATTGCTGTTTGAAGGCTTCCATCTCGCAATGCCGGTTGTGCCACCACTTGCGGTGCTGACGCTGGGCTTCATTCTGGGAACGTTCATTTATCTCGACACGGACTTGCGGCAGAGAAACCGGGAATTGGCGCAAGCGCGCGAATCCATGCAGCTGCGCGCGGAAGAAGAACGGCAGCGCATTGCCGAGGATCTTCACGATGAAACACTGCCCGCTTTGTCATCCGTCGCCAGAATGGCTGATCGTCTGGCCCAAGATTTAGTCGACAATCCGGTGCCGATGGAAATGCGCACCAAATTGGACGAGGCCGTGATTGAGATGCGCAGGGTCATAAACGACCTGCATCCGTCTGTTCTTGAAACGATGGGATTCAAGCCCGCTCTGGAAAACCTGCTTTCCATCCTCACCCGCGAAACCGGCATGGAAGGAAACTTTGTCGACGGCGACGGGAAAGACGATTACCCCATTCCGAGTTTCACCAAGCTGCAGCTTTATCGCATCGTGCAAGAAGCCCTGAACAATGTGCAAAAACATTCCAAAGCGTCTCACGTGGAACTTTCTATATCCAAAGCGGAGGGACATCTGCGCATTTCTGTAGCGGACAACGGCAAAGGCATCGATCCGAAATTGATCCGCAAGGATTCGCATGGTCTGCTCAACATTCGGCAGCGCGCTCAATTAATAGGCGCTCAGGTTGAGTGGAAAAGACCTGTCAAGTTTTCCTCCGGCACGGAGTTGAGCCTTAAGATAAACATGGGAGAGGATCACAATTGAAAGGCAGGACAAGATGACGATATTGATTGCCGATGACGAAGAAAGAGATCGCACCTGGTTGAGAAACCTTCTCACCGAGAGCGTGAGCGAGCACGGTCCCATCGAAGAGGCTCACGACGGGCAAAAAGCAGTGGAGATGGCCGTCAAGCTCAAGCCGGCTATCGTATTTCTGGACATCAAGATGCCCAACCTTTCCGGCATCAAAGCTGCCGAGCAAATTCTCAGCCAGCTTCCGGATACCGGCATCATCATGCTTTCCAATTTCTCCGACGAAGTATACGTCAGGCAGCTCTGGAAAATAGTGCCGCCCAACGGTGCTTTTGGTTATGTTCTGAAGAACGCCTCCAACGAGCAGGTGGTCGAAGCCGCAAAGGCAGTCATCTCAGGTGACTGCTGGATTCATCCCGGCATCGCCCGCGTCATTCAACGGACACAAAACAGAGCAACCAATCTGACTGCCGCCGAGTATGAGGCGTTGGTCTGCATCGCGCTTGGCATGACCGATCATGCCATTGCCAAACGCCTCTTTCTCACGGAGAAAGCCGTGCAATCTCGCCTCAAGTCGCTTTATGCCAAACTCGGCATACCGGGACGCGGCGAATCGCACGATACGGAATTCAATCAGCGTTGCCGCGCTGTATATCTGGCAACAAGACGCGGCTTGATAAACCAGTCGGAACTGGACGACTGGGAAGCGAAGCTGGCTGAAACAAAAGCCGGCGCTTAAACTGAGGAAACGAAAATGCGCACTTTTATATGGATCAGACATCTGGCGACTGGAGCACCGCTTCTGGTCGCGCTCACTCTCAGCGTTGCTGTAATGGCCCCAGCCAATTCTGATACAAAACCAGGTGCGCACCTGGCAGTCGTAGGGCACGCCTCAGCACCGCGGGTGTCTCCGCCCTCGGCAGGCGTCAAGCTTCTGGAAGACATCCTCTCCCGGATGCGCAGTCTTCCGCAGATTGCCATGAAGAAAAACACTCAGGCGATTGCCTATCAGCAAACTTTCCAGAGCCCGGTGCAGCAGCAAGGACCGACTAATCCGACCCTGACCATCAAGCCGCCGCAGCAAAAGGGCGACAAAAGCCTCATCAGCTGGGCGCCGGAAAACGCAAGGAATCTGAGCGCCAGAGATTCCGAAGGCACAGAGCTGCGCGCCGATAAAGGCGAATCATCGCCGGCAGCAGCGCGGCAGAAGGCTAAATCGACGCTTGCGTACAATTCCGTAAAGGAGTACAGCGAGACGGGGAGCACTGGAGCGCAAGCTGGGGGAGGCCGTTATAGACTCACGCCGACCGCTTATAAGCAAACGGCAGGCAAAGCAATGCCCGCTCCGGCAGCGGGCTATCTCGGCGGCGGCGGAGGCGCTCCAGCCGACGCGATCATAGCCAACGCCCGCCCGAGTGAGGCCAAAGCCAAAGATTCGGAGCGCTCCGAAGGCTGGCGGCGCTTGCAGAATTCGGTCGGCAATCTTTACGGCACCCTGAACAAAATGCAGGAAGCCCAGCAAATTGCCCAGGTTCCCAAGTCCTCGCCACTAAGCGGCTCTCCGCGGCGCATCGAGGCATCTTACTCCGACGACAGGCTCCAGGACTTTGCCAGTGCGCGCAGCAGCAAAAGCAGAATCATTTCCAGCAAGCCGCTGATCACCGAGTACAACGAGCAGCAGAAACTGGCGATGGGCAGGGCAGTGGGAGACGAGATGAGCCAATCAAATGCGCCCAGGTTGTCCGGCGCCACCAATGGCACTATCGGACCTCAAGGCGCGGATGCTAACTTTATTCGGCCGGCGCAATCGCCGCCGTTCTTCAACAACATTCGCGAATTCTTCGGCGGGCAGCAAGCTCAGCCGGAAGAAGAGGCAGGAGCGTCCGCTGCACAGTCGCCGATCGCCAAACAGCCGCAATCGCGCAAAACAGCACAAATAGACAGCCTCGAGGGCGATCGGGCGAGGCAAATCGAGCTTGCGCTTCTGCCACCAAGCGTGGTGACAGGCATTCCTGTAATGCGGCTCGGCTATTCCGAGTCGGAAGCCGGAAAGGCGCTTTCTTCCATGGGAGCAGTAAATCGAACAACCATCAATGGCTGGTCGGTCTGGTCATTGCAAAAGCCCGGCGACAGAAACTCGGCTCTTCAGGTGTATATGCGAAACGGCATGGTAGAAGCCATTCGTATTTTCGACCCCAGTTTAATCGCCCCTGATTTTGGCGTGAAATTGGGAGACGATCTGGCAACAGTCAAGCAAAAGTTCGGCGAGCCGTCATTCATGATTCCAGAGCCCACAAGCGGCTCGGAGAAGAATTATGTCTATCCGATAAGCCAGGTGAGCTTTCAGATGGCGCGTCTGCGAAATCAAGCGAAACCGCAGGTGGTGAGCCTGCTTATTTTCAACGCCAAGTGATGACGGCGGGCCGCATCAAACGCAAACAGCTGCTTGTACTGGGGCTTTGCTTTATTCTGCCATGCCTTCTGGCAACAGGCTTTACGTCAGCCATGCGATATGGTTATCACACTTACTACCATCAGCAATTTCCCAAAGATTACAAAGAGTTGTCCAGCGAGGACGTCTGGTTCATCCTCAGATGCTGCCTCATTGACTATGGCGTGCCTACGGGTTTGCTTGGCATCGGCGCTGCCCTTGCCGTCTTGCGCCTTCGTCAAGATGCAGGCGCGGGCATGAGCAGCGAATGAGAAAGCATATTGAACAGAGATAATGCTGTATCATTTGTCGGAGTCAGCCAGCGGAGGAAAAAATGTTGCCAGCTCATCCGAAATTCAAAACCGTTGCCTTGGCTTACACGATGGCCGCGCTTTTGTCGCAGGCGAATCTAGCCACAGCAGCAGAACAGAAGGAAAAGGAAGCCACAAAGACACCGGCAGCTGAAGAGAAAGCGCCTTCAAGCGCCAGGACGGAACGCAAGGTTTCTCCCGAGAAACTGGCGGCAATCAAAGAACTGCTCTCCGTAACGGAAATCTCCAAAGTGTCGGATGAAATGTACGACATGCTCTTGAAGCAGGGACAAAGGAGCTTCACAGAAAACCTCGTGCGCTCAATTCAGAATGATGACAGGAAAAGCGAAGAGCAGAAAAAAGACTTGTTGCAAAAAGCAGTCGCCAGCTCCGACCGCATGTTTGCTCGCTACCGAGAACTCCTGCCCAAAGAAATCAACCTCGGCCAGGTATTGGAAAACGTTGCCCTCACAGTTTACGACAAATACTTCACAGTCGACGAATTGAAAGGCATTACTGCCTTTTACAGGACACCGGCAGGAAGAAAAGCGCTGCAAGTGCTGCCCCAGGTAATGCAAGAATCAGCGGCCATGACCGGCGAAATCATCACACCTAAAGTGCAAACAATCGTCCGCCAGGTTGTTCAGGAAGAGCACGAACGCATCGTCAAGGCCGCGGCGGAAGAAGCCGCCCAGGCTGCCGCATCTGGAGAGAAAAAGCCAGATAAGACTTCTGCAGCAGGCAAAACGACGGAAGCGGCATCCGCCTCAAGCGGCAAAGACGCGAAAAGTGAAACCAAGTAATACCGCTGCTTTCACAACTTTTAGATAGTTCTCTTAAAATGAGGCGCGAGAATCGGGTACGATCCGATTTTGTATGCTCATTTGTGCTGCCCGGAATCGGGCGAGGAAAGTCGTGCCTCAAACGTACCAGCCCTTATATCTCAAGTACCGGCCGCAGTCGCTCAACGATCTGGTCGGGCAGCATTCTGTGGCCACGACACTTACTAATGCAATCGAGCACGACCGAATATCGCATGCCTATCTTTTTACTGGCCCGCGAGGCTGCGGCAAAACCTCCTCAGCCCGCATCATGGCGAAATCTCTCAATTGCGACAAAGGACCTACTGCAGTTCCTTGCCAGGAATGCACCGCTTGCATAGAAATTCGCCAGGTCAATTCTCCTTCCGTCATTGAGATCGACGCCGCCTCCAACAACAGCGTCGACGATGCGCGGACCCTGATCGAGCGCGCTCCCTTGGTTTCCGCGGGCGGTCGCTACAAGCTGTACATCATCGACGAATGCCACATGCTCACGAAAGAGGCATTCAATGCGCTGCTCAAGACGATCGAAGAGCCGCCTCCCAAGGTCATTTTCATCCTCGCCACAACTGAAGAGCACAAGGTTCCGCCTACCATCGTCAGCCGTTGTCAACGCCTGATGTTCAGGCTCATCAATCATAAAGAGCTGGCTCGGTATCTGCGCAAGGTAGCAGATCAAGAACAAATTTCAATTGATGACGCTGCTGTCGAATTAATCGCTCGCCGCTCTGGAGGCGGGCTCAGGGATGCGCTCGGCTTGCTGGATCAGGCAAGCTTGTTGGCATCTCCCGATAAGCCGATCGCCTTGAACGATCTGCTCACACTTCTTGGTTCTGTCCATGAGGACGCCTTGCTTTCCATTTCCCAAGCAATGAGCGATCGCAATGGTCAGTCCGTCCTTGAAGAAGCATCCAAGCTTCTCACTGAGGGGCGCGAGCCGGCATTGATTGCGCTCGAGCTGGCAAAACATTTCCTCAATCTGGCAAAGGCCTCGTACGCATCAGATGCGGAGATGAGCGCAGATGCTCTTGATAATGCGCTTATTCTCGGCTCTCCAACCTATCTTGCCCAGTTGCGGCAGCAAGCTCCCAACTTCGATGCCACCGAACTCGCTCAAATGGTGGAGCAGTTGGACAGACTGGAGCAAAGCTGCAGGCGCTCTTCACAACCAGCGCTCACGCTGGAGATAGGACTCCTGTCCTTATGCCACCGTCTTGAAATTACGGAGCTGCGGCAGCTGAAAGCACGGCTTGAAGCCCTGGAGTCGCGATTCGCAACCGAGGGCGGCGGGCGCCCACCACAAATCGATACACGCCGCCCGCAAAGCAGCCCCGCAGCCGCGCATCCGCCCGCCGGCCCCGCAGCCGCGCATCCGCCCGCCAGCCCCGCAGCCGCGCATCCGCCCGCCAGC
>DATNRC010000202.1:0-7358 GCA_036703705.1 Candidatus Obscuribacterales bacterium | reverse complement strand
TTAATACTGCTGCCGCGGACATTGAATTGCCGATGGAACGCCCGTTGTATGCTCCGAAGGTAAAACCGCGTATCAAAGACAAAGCTTGCACCGCGGATGAGAGCGACATCGATCCATCGGCATTGTTTTCTCAAGTGATAGTCGACAAGCAGGTCTTGAGCCGCCATATTCGCCAGTCTTTGCAAGAGCGCCCGCACATTGCTTTGCAGCAGCTCATTGCCCTCCGTCCCCTGGAGAAAGGACTGGCAGAGCTGTTGGCATACATGGAGCTGGCAACCAAGTCATTCAAAGCAACAATTGATGAAAGCGAAAAAGATGTCGTAACCTGGACGACGGAGGAAGGCACCACGCGTGAAGCCAGCATGCCGCGAGTAATTTTTTCGAGGGGATGAAGATGCCTGAAGTGCAAACTGAGCAAATTACCACCACCAGTGCCACTGGTAGAGAGCTGCCGCTGCTCGTAATTACTCTATTGAAAGGCGTGATATACCATGAGGCCAATCCCGACCTCTGGGCGCTTCTTCTCAAAATGCAGGCGGCAGTACGTGACTATGTGAGCGTGCTGGGACTGAAACTGATTTTAGACGAAGTTGAGGGATACGCCTTTTTGCGCTCTCACACTGACAGCGAGGAAGGTGAGTCCGATGTTTCATTGCCGCGACTGCTGGCGCGCCGGCCGCTCTCTTTCCACGTCAGTCTTCTTTTGGCGCTTCTCCGAAAGAAGCTGGCCGAATTCGATGCCCTTGGTGGTGGCACGCGTTTGATCCTGACGCGCAATGAAATTGTCGACCTGTTGCGATTGTTTGTGCCGGAAAGTACAAACGACGTCAAACTGGCAAACAAAATTGATGCCCATATCAATAAGATTGTAGAACTGGGATTCTTGCGAAGGCTAAAAGCTCAATCATCGCGAGAGGATACATTCGAAGTGCAGCGCATTTTGAAGTCTTTTGTCGATGCGCAGTGGTTGACGGAGTTCGATGCGCGCCTTGCTGCGTATCAAGAGCGCTACAAGGAAGAAGTGGGAGAGACGCAAGATGACTGATATCCAGGAGCATCCGGCGACCGGACTGAGAGAGAATTTGCTGGCAGTAACGCCGGTGAGAGAGCCGCAAGATTTACAAGAACGCCAGCTTAGCCTGGATCTCGGCTCAGTTACGGAGCAAGCTCATCCCGGCTATCGATTAAAGCGAGTTGAGGTTTATAACTGGGGAACTTTTGATCGGCAAGTCTGGCGTCTTAATCTCGACGGCAAAAATGGACTCTTGACAGGAGATATAGGGTCGGGCAAGTCTACGCTCGTCGATGCAATCACCACGTTGCTCGTGCAACGCGCCGCATACAACAAGGCAGCGGGTGCAGAAAGCAAAGAGCGCACACTCAAATCGTACGTGCTCGGCTACTATAAGAACGAAAGAAATGAGATGGGCAGTTCAGCAAAACCTGTAGCCCTGCGCGACAATAATCAGTTTTCTGCCATTCTTGCCGTCTTTCACAATGCCGGTTATCAAACCACTACTTCCATAGCGCAAATCTTCTGGGTCAGAGATCCCAGCGCCCCGCCCGAAAGACGATATATCTGCGCCGAGCGGGAGTTATCCATTGCCTCCGATCTTTCCGATTTTCGCGGCGACGTCTCGGCTCTAAGAAGAAAACTGGCGGGAAGCGCTGAGATATTCGACTCTTTCAAAGAATACGGCGCCTGGTTTCGCCGCAGGCTGGGAATCGAGAGTGAGCAGGCTCTCGAGCTCTTCCATCAAACCGTCTCCATGAAGTCCGTCAGTAACCTTACTGACTTCGTTCGTGCCCACATGCTCGAATCGTTTGATGTTGAGTCGAGAATCAAAGATCTGATCCGCCACTTCGATGATCTTACATCCGCTCACGATGCCGTACTCAAAGCCAAGCGGCAAGTGCAGCTTTTGCAGCCGCTGGTGGAAAACTGCCGGCGAAGCGCTGCACTGACGGCAATGAGAGATGAGCTGAAAATCTGTCGCGAAGCACTCAAACTCTACTTTTCACGGTTGAAAGTAGCGCTCCTCGAAGAGCGCATACAATCTCTTTCTGACGAATGGACACGCCAGGATGCCGCAACAAAGCGGCTGCATGAGCGTGTCAATCAGCTGCGTGCTGAAGAAAGCAAGCTGCGACTGGACATCGCCGCCAATGGCGGAGATCGGATAGAGAAACTGAGGGAGGAGATAAGCCAGTGCGACCGGGAATGCCAGCGCCGCAAGGACACGGCAAAGCGCTATGAAGACTTACTGACGGCTATTGGAGAGAGCCTTCCGGAGCATTCCGATCAATTTATCGAGCAAAGACATTCAATCAAGAAGAAGAGAGAATCCGCCAGTGACAGAGAGCCGGAAGTGCAAAATGAGCTCACGGAGCTTGAAGTCGCTATGCGACAGAAGAAAAGAGAATATGACGCCCACATGGCTGAAATTGCGGACCTCAGCTCTCGTCGCAGCAACATTCCAAGCGACCAGATGAGAATCCGCACGATGCTCTGCGAAGCATTGAAGATCAATCCCACAGAAATGCCTTTCGCAGGAGAGCTTTTGCAGGTAAGGGACGATGAGCGCGATTGGGAGGGAGCCGCAGAACGACTGTTGCGCGGCTTCGGCCTGTCCATTCTCGTCCCTGATCGGCACTACGACAACGTAGCGGACTGGGTCGACAGGAACCATCTCAAAGGGCGCCTTGTTTATTTCCGCGTCCGACCTAAAACCCATGCCGAACCTCAAGAGCTGCATGAGAAGTCGCTGGCAAAGAAGATTTCAATCAAACCCGATTCAATCTTTTACGATTGGCTGGAGCGTGAAGTTTTCCACAGGGCGGATTTTGTCTGCTGCGAGTCGCAGGATGAATTCAAAAGGGCAGTAAAAGCCGTAACCCGCGCCGGTCAGATCAAAAGGCCGGGCGAGCAGCATGAGAAAGACGACCGGTCACGAATTGACGATCGCAGCCGCTACATTTTGGGATGGACAAACGAAGCCAAGATCAACGCTTTGAAGAAGCAAGCCGTGCAAATGCAGGCTGAAGGCAACGCATTAGCAAGCCGCATTTCGGCATTGCTTGCCGAGAAAAAGCATCTGAACGATTTTATTCGCGTTTGCGAAAGGCTTGAGGAATATCCCGATTTTGAAGCACTGGACTGGCAATCGAAAGTGGCCCAGATTGCTAAGCTGCAGAAGGAGAAGGAGCAAATAGAATCGACTTCCGATCTCCTCAGGCAGCTTAACGAGCAATTGAAAAATGTCAGCGCCGAGCTCTCATCGACAGAGACTGCCGCTCAAGAGCAGTTGTCCAGGCGGTCCAGAACAGAACAAAAGCGAGCTGATCTGGAGACTACGGCTAACGAATTGCAGCAATTTATTGCCGAGGCGGAAGGTCAGCATGGTGCGACAAAATTTGAAGCTCTGGATGCTATCCGCGCGGAAGCGCTCGGGGAGTACAAACTGACGGTGGAGAACTGCGACAATGCTGAAAGAACCACCCGGGAGCGGCTCCAGGACCGCATAGATGCCGAGCAGAAGAAAATCGATCGCATCAACAGCAACGTCATTCAAGCAATGACAGAGTACAACAAAGACTATCCGCTCGAAACCCAGGAAGTCGATGCCAACATCGACAGCGCTTCCGATTATGAGCGCATGCTGGCGACACTCGAAGCCGACGATCTGCCCCGATTTGAATCCCGCTTCAAACAATTGCTGAATGAGAACACAATAAATGAAGTGGCAAACTTCAGATCGCAATTGGATCGGCAGCGCGAGCTCATTAAGGAAAGGATCGAACATATCAACGAGTCCTTGACGAAGGTCCCATACAATGAAGGACGTTATATTCGTCTGGAGGCTCAATTGAACAATGACGCCGATATTCGCGACTTCCAGACGCAACTTCGCTCCTGCACAGAAAACGCCCTGACCGGATCGGACGATGAGCAGTACTCGGAAGCGAAATTCCTGCAGGTTAAGGCGGTGATTGAAAGGTTTCGCGGCCGCGAAGGTCAATCGGACCTCGACAAGAAGTGGACTTCCCGCGTCTCAGACGTGCGCAATTGGTTTTCTTTCGCCGCATCCGAACGCTGGCTGGAAGATGACACGGAGTTCGAGCACTACTCGGATTCGGGCGGCAAATCAGGAGGACAGAAGGAGAAGCTTGCCTATACGATTTTGGCAGCCAGCCTGGCCTATCAATTCGGGCTCGAGTGGGGCGCAACCCGGTCGCGCTCTTTCCGTTTTGTGGTCATAGATGAGGCCTTCGGGCGCGGTTCTGACGAATCAGCGCAATATGGTCTCAAGCTGTTTGAGCAACTCAATTTGCAACTGCTGGTTGTCACACCGCTGCAAAAGATTCACATCATAGAGCCATTCGTTGCCGCAGTCGGCTTCGTCCAGAACGAGCACGGCAATGCTTCCAAACTGCGCAATCTCACGATTGCTGAATACAGGGAAAAGAAAGCTGAGATTCTCGGCTTATGAATTGGTCTTCCACGAGCGATTTCAAGGTCCAACTGCAAAGACTATGGGAGCGAGGCGAGCTTTTCGCCGAGCTATTCGACGGCGAGCAGATATTTCCTCTGCGCCTGAAGCTAAAAGGACCAAGCTCTGCCGAGATGGCACACCGCTTCGACGAAATCAGGGCATGGATATCCGAAATGAGAAGCATGCCCAATTGTCGTGTCGTCATGCGGGAGATCAATCACAGGCTTATCGGCAAGAACTTCATTCCTGCTGAAGTTTGGCTTGACTCCACTGATGATGCCCTGACGTGGATCGGCAAGCGCAAGGACTTCGCTCGATTGGCAAACATAGTCGAAGTAACTCGTTTACAACAGCCCTTGCTCTTGCCCTGGCTCAAGCGCAACCCATTCATAGCCCTGGACAATGCGGATAAGTGGGAGCAGCTGTTGCAGGTCGTCGATTGGATGCAAGCTCATCCGCGACCAGGCATTTACACTCGTGAAGTGGTCATTCCCGGCCTGCACAGCAAATTCATCGAAGAGCATGCAAGCCTGCTTTCTCAGCTGTTCGACGAGGTGCTGCCTGGCGAAGCGATTGATCGCACGGCTGCCGGTGCGCGCAAATTTGCGGCACGGTATGGCTTTAGCGAAGAACGTCCCCTTATTCGCTTTCGCATTCTTGACGAGAGGCTGGCTCTTTTGCCGGGTGCGGGCGATCAGGACATCGCGCTCGATTGGGAGACTTTTGCCAGGTTAAACCCCAACGTCCGCCGAGTCTTTATCACGGAAAATAAAACCAATTTCCTCGCCTTTCCCAGCCTTCCTGAAAGCATGGTTGTCTTTGGCGCCGGATACGGCTTTGAGCATCTCGGCGCCGCCAGCTGGCTATTTCACTGCGATATCCATTACTGGGGCGACATTGATACGCACGGCTTCGCTGCACTACACGGTGCACGCAAGTATTTCCCCCACATACGCTCACTCATGATGGACGCACAAACGATAAGCCAATTTCAGCACCTGAGCGGCAACGAACTCAAAGCGCACGAAGCACAGTATTTGGATAATCTGTCTGAATCGGAGCAGAGCATATTCAGCGCATTGAAAGCCGGTAAATGGGGCAAGGGTTTCCGCCTGGAGCAAGAGCATGTCGACTGGGACTATGCAAATGCAGCGATCCGGGCAGCGTGCGCAGGCGATACCCGAGAGGAGCAGCGGGCATCGTCTAGGCCTCTCCGCCTTCACTACAACGACATCTCGACGTACCTTCGCCCGAGCAAGTGTGATTTACGGGTCTACCTTGCCGAGCAGGGAGCACCAACCGACGGGATCAGCCCCCATGACGAAGCAATCAGGCACCTTGCCTTGCGTCATTTGCATTCGCAGCGCGACGCTCTTGGAGATTGCCTCGACCTCAGCCTTTTGGAAGACGATGCCCGGATATCTGCCACCCTCGAAGCAATCAGATCGCGCGTTCCGATAATTCACAAGCCACTGCTGGCGGTGCAATGTCCGCTTGCCGGAGCAAAAGTCGAAATCGTAGGCGAAGCTGATTTCCTCATCCTTGAAGGCGACGATTACGTCATCCGCAATGTCAGCCTCCTTCGGCGCATTGAGGCTAATGGTCTTGCTTCTCATCAGGCCCCGGTTTCAGGCGGCCAACTCTTCTCGTGGCTCATGCAGAGATCTGTCCAGGAACATCCATCGCGGATAGAAATTCTCAACGGACAAAATGAGATTATTTCAGTACCCGACACAGACGCCGCATTGCTTCGCCTGATATGCGCAATCCTTGCCGCCAAATTTGCTTCTGCTGAGCCGTACAGCCCCGTCGGTTGGAGCAAATGCATGGGCTGCAGATTCAATACCCGCTGTTGGAACGCGGCCAACGAAGCTTCAGACGTCGCTCTGCTCCCTGGCGTCGACCAAGAGCTCGCTCGCATTCTGCACAGGCAAGGCGTGGCAAATATCACGGCGCTGATTTCTGCTTACGATGAAAAGGGATTAGCCAATGTGTCGAGAGTGCATGGCGATCGTTCGATAAGAGTAGGCAAACGTGCCGGGACAATTCTTGCCATGGCACGCGCTTTTTCTACAGGCTCACCCGTGTGGTTGCAACCTCCGGAATTGCCTCAGGCGCTCAATTGGGTAGTAATCGATTTTGAAGGCATGCCGCCGCATTTGGATGGACCTGAGCTTGTTTTCTTGTACGGCATGCAAGTTTTCGGCTCTCAACCAGGTCCGTACATGTCATCGTTGGCTGATTGTGATGCTGAATCAGACGCCCAAGCCTGGCGACTGTTTTTGCAGAACGCTAACTCAATCTTTGCAGAATATGGTGAGATTCCTTTCGTTCACTGGCATCACTACGAACCAACAATGCTGCGCAAATATACGGAAAGGTTTGGCGATCCGGACGGTATCGCCTCACGCATCGCCGACAACCTCATTGACCTTCTTCCTGTTCTCCAGGCGTCAGTCGCTCTTCCGCTCTCAAGCTACAGCCTGAAGGTGGTCGAAAAGTATATCGGATTTTCTCGCAGCCAGAGCGAATATGGTGGCGAGTGGGCGATGTCCCAATTTCTTAAATCGTTGGCAGCGGGCGACGAAGGAGCGCGCAGCCAAATTCTACAGAGCATTCAGCTCTACAATCAGGAAGACCTGGAGGCCACCTACGCTGTTTTAAGCTGGTTGCTAACCCATGTTACACTAAGGAACGATGCGCTTCCAGCGCCCTGACAGGTGGTCCTGAGCCATAGAAAGCAAGTCCTGCGCCTCCTTCTCTCTGTCAGTCATTTGCAGAAGAGTGGCATAGTCTTTCATCACATCAAGAACTTCGGGGTGGAAATCCCCAAGATTCTCTTGCATGAAGGTCAACGCGCGCTTA
>DATNRC010000201.1:0-3437 GCA_036703705.1 Candidatus Obscuribacterales bacterium | reverse complement strand
TTTTTGCCCTTTTTTGATGTGCATTTGTCATCACCCCGTTTCCATCGGAGCGCATCCCGCCGTGATGACACCCAGGCATCATTTTTGCCCTTTTTTGATGTGCATTTGTTATCACCCCGTTTCCATCGGAGCGCATCCGCTCCGTGATGACGTTCGTCCCGGCACGGACGAATCACACAACATAAGATGCCCCGATCGCCTCTGGGTTTCCTTATGTTTTGAAATGAAACCATCGATTGATGGAAGTTGGTATTGTTGAGCAATCCTGAATCCTAGATGCAATTCATCAAGAAGGCGCAGTAGGGTACTCAACTTTACAGCACAATTCCCTGTCTCAACTTTCGAAATCACTGCTTGATCTATCTTGGTGATGCGAGCCACTTCGCGCTGGGACAAACCCATCCGCAGCCGGGCAATCCGAATCTGAGCACCGACATCGGGTTGTTTTCGAAAATCATCACACAGATTGCCATTGTTATGCATACACGATTCGCATGTTGCCAACTTGTGAGTGTCCATGATCTCACGCACCTTCAGACGACTCTTCCATCGAGTCATTCTCTCCGAAGTGCGACGCTGGCTCAATGTATTGAGGCTCCCGTCATAGGCGATTACATCATCGATGATAACCAGCTTTTCGTGAATGTAAGGGCGGAAATTAACGTGCACTCCTGTTTGGCGAAGAATTTCTGCTGCTCTTGCGGTAAATGCCTCTTTCTCGACGTCCCGCGTGGCATCCGATTCCGGGTCACGCCGTACGAAAACGCAGCATTGAACGCCGCGGCGCGAGCAGTCGTACAACGTTTCTTTCAATTTCTCCACTCGCCTTGGAGCTAAATATGGACTCTGCAAAATGAAGAGAAACCCGGCTGCCTTAAGATCGGCAACCAGGGCCTGGTAGTAGTCCTCATGCGTAAAGACCGAATGGCTTTCTGCGAAGTAATCGTTCATGGCAGTTCCTCACGACGCACACTAGTCCCCTACATATCCATACGTCTGAAACTTGCAAAGAGTTCAACCCGGCACGATGTCATGCGGCGAGTACTCTCAAAAGAAGAGGAAAGTGCTCTCAAAAGAAGAGGAAAGAAACGAGCTGGTGGCACTGGGATACAAGAACGTTAAGGAGTTTAAGGAGGGAAAGATGGGCTGGATGGCTGCCGGATACAAGCTTGAGGGCACCAATCCAGATGAGCCTTTTCCGCCCGCCCCACCGGGACAGGCACAAGCAGCATCTTTGAACCCGCGATAATGGGGTGAATCTCACAACATCCAATCAGGCAAATTGGAGCGGGGTTTTTCGTCGTTCGGCCAACATTCCCAGACGGGCTCTTGCGCACTGGCGACAAGATTATCAACATTCGCCTGAAAATCCGACGGCAACAACTCATGCGTTTCTGCACTTAGTGATGGGATGCACTCCAACGGAAGCTTGCACAAGGTCTTTATGCATTCGGCAATCTCTCGAATCTGACCGTTCGAGTGCGAGAACAACTTCTGCATCGTCGGCGAGCCATCAGGATTTCTGAAGTCGCTTTGCCGCAAAAGAAGGCACTCGTCTCCAGCACCCGGCAATTCCCACAACTCGGGATCAATCGTGATTGCTTTCAGCGAAAGGCATATGATCCATGCGGCAAAATTGTCCAATCTTGCATCGAAGAACCTTTCGTTGCGTTGCGGATGCTGATAATTCCGGTGTCCAAGCTCATTGCTTCGCATCCCTTCCATTCCAGGCACGAACATTCCATCGTAATCCACAAGTCTGAGCCCATTGTCGCAAATAATGATATTGCCGTGCTGCAAATCGCCGTGAGCGACTCCTGCCCGCATCAAAGCTTCGACCATGGCATAGAAATCATCGCAAAGCTTGAGCATCCTGGGCGCATCAAAACGGTGCTCTTCAATAAATTCAGGCAAAGACAGTCCTTCGACCCACTCCATTTTTAGAATCGGATACCTCTTTCCTCTCACAAGAATTCCTTCTTCGATGAAATCAAAACCCACCGTGCATTCCAGGTCATCGTTGAGCACATAATCGCTAATCTGCTTGTAACGCTGCGCCTGATCGCTCACCTCACGCAGGAAGCACTTGACTGCAGCCACCTTTGAACCGTATTGAACGCGATACACGCTGGCAAATGCTCCGGTCATTGGTTTAGGTAGACCGAGTTCCGTGGTCTCTACGGCACAGGATTTAAGCTCGGAATCGACAAAGGCAATCTTTGGATTTTGAATGGATTCGTTGAAGTCTTGCGGTGTCGGCCAGAAGTGTTTCTGCTCGGTGATGTGCTTGGGCACCTCAGTAAACTCTATTTCTTGCCGCGGCGCCTTTTTCCTTACCGTTACCTGCGGCTTCGGCGCCCGAGAGCGGACAGATTGCCCCCAAAGTTTGGGAGCACCAACATATAGCTCGAACTGTGCGAGCGTGTAATCGAGAATCTGATTGGCTGTCGGTGACTTGTAGTTGCGATCGTTCCAGATGTCCCACTGATACTCAACTAATGTCAAAACTGGCTGCGCCTTGGCGCGAGGCATTTGCTTCCACTGCATGTGAAGACGAATATGAAAACGCTGTATCTTAGGTTTGGGATTGAACTCCGTGCTCATCGGTCCTGTGGCATAGCGGTTGAGATCTTCGGTATAGTCGAGAATGGCAACAGCTGAAGACTGATCGATCTCGCTAAGCTGCCACCAAAAATTGTTCAGAACATATGGCGCGCTCGGCCTGTACCCTTGAGCGGCAGGGGAAAAGAACTTCGGTATGTTGTAAGAAATTGTCGTATCAGGCACCGGATAATATGCGTTCCGTCTGGAGACGCCATAGTTTGGCTTCGGTCTGAGCGGGGGCAGATGCTCGAGTGCGAATTTTCCTGCCAAAACTGCAGCGGCACCGCCCATCACAATGAATAAGGAATATGGTTCCATGAATGTGATTTGTAACAGCCGAAATTGCCGGGTGTTCCACATAACTTTATACCCGTTGACACGCTGCCCGGGTGTCCAACGTCAGTGTCACATGTGACATTAAACGGCTTGGTGAGCGATTGTACATCGTTAATCGGAGGCACGGGCATCGAATCGGGCGTCGCAAGGAAAGTCAATGCGTGGATCTGACATCGAACTCGATGCATTGCGCAAGCAACTTGGCTGCAGACAAGGCGCCAGGAAAGTCAACGTGTGGATGTGACATTAAATGCCGGCCGATTTAAGCATTGAAATCTGGTATTCTCACAATTCAAGCCTGTCGTTAATGGGCATGTAATCAGAGCTCGGAAAATCAGAATTGCTTCCACAGACGTTTGATAGAAGTTTCCAATGGTAGAGCAAACAAAGAGCTGGAGCACTATTCAGCATAACGGGCGGCAATGGTAAGCTGGAGTTTCGCTCACACAATGCCAAAAAGTGAAAATCTGATATCTATAACAGCGCTGGTGCTTGCT
>DATNRC010000200.1:0-4029 GCA_036703705.1 Candidatus Obscuribacterales bacterium | reverse complement strand
CAGATCATCCACTAAAGTTTCGCTCACCGGAAGATTGTGCGAATAGAGGCGGATCAATTTCCTTCTTCCTTCTGAGTCAGGCAGGGGAAACTCAATCGCCTCCACCGAGTGCAGTTTGTGCACCTTTATCACTCCCGCTTTGCCTGAGTATCGAGACGTTTGCTCCAGTGAAAGGACCTTGCCGCGATAAGAGCTGCTCTTATAAACGAGTTTTTCCAAATCAACGAGGAAGGCTGAAGAAAAATTGGATCCGGCTGTACCAGGAAGAACACTGACTTCAATGGAAAGCTCCATGCTGCCGTGTCTTTCGTAGTAATCCAATATGACGATAAACTTCAAATCATCCGACTGCGAAAGCCACAATCCTCTCTGCAAACATCTCACGGCGCTGGGATCGCCTGTGTCGACTTCCGCATATTGCAGCGGGCCGATCAAGACAGGATCATGATCCTCATTCAGGAAGTCAGAAAGTGACAGCGAGTTGAAGCCGTAGTTGCGATGAAGACCTACAAGTTTTGCGTCAAATCTCTGAGAAAAAGTCCACTCCAAAGCGCTCTGCAAATCTGCACGAGCAGTAGCAGGAAATGAACGACGCGCGCTCACCAGGTCGGCTATGCTGGAGCAGCCAAAATGCTCAGTTACCAGCGTCGACGCAAATGATGACCTGTCCTTTTGCTTCTTAGCCATTAGTGCTCCTCAACGTCACAACCAATTTCTTGATCGGTGTTTACTTTATCATCTGAAAGTTAGAGTCAAAGCAGGGACTGGCTGAATTAATGCAATTGCAATCTACGACGGCGCATGCATAGATCACAGATGCTAAAGCGGAGGCAACGCACGATGTCACCAGAAGTTGTATTTGCGAGATCCGCGTCGAGGAAAATTCCCCTTAGTCGTCTGCTGAGAGAACCAATTAGTTGTCTGCATCCCATGGATAGGCGGTCTTATCGAGATCGACGTGTCCGTTGAGCCGATATGGGACGGGTGAGCCGTTGTCTCCCGAGAGCCCGAAGCCGCCATTAGCGAGCGGATCTACCGGGCTCGGAACCCAGTCACCAAGCTGCGGCTGAACGGGACGAAGACGAAGGTCCCACGGCAAGCCGGCGCCGACGTAGTCCGTCAAATCAGTCAATATGGACGGCACCTGCAATTTGCGCAGGTCCTTCCCTTGAAGAGGATCTAATTGCAAACGCAAATCTTTACGGGCGTGAATTCTCTGTCCGGCATCGATCAAGTCCCTGAAAAATGGCTTGCCAAAGGGCGAGTCGATGAAGCTCGAGGGTTGGAATTCGGAGCCGTTAAAACGCTCGCTGTCTGAAATACGTCTGCTGCCCTCGGGCGGATTGTCAAAATCGAAGCGATCGTCTCTGTCCGCTTTGTGATCCGTATTCCGCTGAGTTCTTGCATCGCTGCCGGATGCGTCATCATCCCGCTTATCCGAACGTTTTCGTTTGACATCATCATACAAATCTTTGCCATCATGGTCGGCATGTGTGCCCGTAAAGGTTCGAGGATCGCCAGGGTCGGCGGGAGCCGCGCCAACTGGTGATAGCGGGGACAGGGCAAGCACTGATGCTAGAAAGAGTGGTTTGAACCCGTATCGCATATCAAAGGGCCCAAAGTGATTCGGTTTGCGTATTTGCGCCAAACATTCAGTACCTGCTCCAAACATTCGGTATCTGCGCCAAAATTAGTATCGTGCTCGAAGATTTAGTAGCATGCGCCAAATTCAGTACCGTGCTCCAAAATTTACCATCGTGCGCAGATATACTGGCGACAAATTTTAGCTTGTTCTCTGCCATATCAAAAATGCGCGTTCCTTCTGAGTTTTTGACTGGGGAAGGATCAAGCCAATCACTTTGAAAGCGCCAGAAATGCGCTCCTTCTGAGCTTTTGATTGGGAAAGATCAAGTCAATCACTTTGAAAGCGTCAGAAATGCGCTCCTTGCTGAGCCTTTGATTGAGTGATTGATCAGGTCAAGCACTCATTAATCCCGACGATATATCAAGAGATGAAGGTATAGGTATCAGCTGTCGAGTAGAATGTACTCCTCGGACAGCCGACCATTCCGGCTGGCCTTACCCCCCTATTAGGCCTCATGAAATCCATGCTGGCTCTTCATGGTTTAGAGACACTGGTTGCTACGCGAGACACTTTGCGGATTCTCATCACGCGAAACCCTTTGCGGAACCTCATTGCGCGAGACACTTTGCGGAATCTCATTACGCGAAACAGTTGGCGGAACCTCATGCGGCGCCTGATTTCGTTTATGCTGCTGGCAACGTTGCTCCTTGCGGCAAATACAGCGACTTACGCCGTGGGTCGGGACGTTGAAATACCTGACGTGCAGTTTCAACCGCTCCGTCCGGCAAAAGCTGTAACCCTCAGAGAGGCTGTCGACATTGCTCTGAGGAATTACCCCGAAATCACAAGAAAGCAATTCAAGTTGCGAGCGGCCAAGGCAAATGTTGCGCTAGCCAAGACGCAGTACCTGCCCAACGTCAATTTCGACGTGCAAGTATCCGCCGTTACGCCCAACCGGGTGGCCAGCGTCGTCATGAACAACGTCTCCGGTTTCGACACTGTGCCCGTCGATTCCGGGCCCTCGGCAACCAGCGCCACATACAAGCCGGAGTGCAATAATCTGCAGGGCGCCAACTTCAACTGGCTCATCATCGATGGCGGTCTGCGCAAGGCAAACGACCGCTTCGCATACGCCGACGCGCGTGTCGCCAGGGCTGACGTCAATTTGACCAGGCTCGACGTGGCGTTCGCGGCCGCGGATGCATTTCTTGATGCGGTTGCGGCCAAGCAGGTAATCCGTGCTGCCACAGCCGCTCTCGAGCACATGGAGTCGGCTGAGCTGAGAGCAAAGACGCTCGTTGCGGAAGGACTTAGGCCGGGTGTCGAGGCGGCGGACTGGGAGTACGAGGTTGCGCGTGCGAAGATTGGCCTCATCAAAGCGGAGAAGAACACCCAGCTCGCGCTCGTGGAGCTGGCAGAGAAGTTGGGCATAGCAGCTTCGGACATCGATGTGGTGTCGCATCCGCTGTTGCGCAAGCCGCTCAAACTCGAGGGATTGCCGCCAATCGACTTGCGCTCGCACCCGCTGGCGTTTAAGAAGACCGCCGAGATCCTGCGCTGGAGAGCCAAGCAGGATGTGCTCAAGAAGGCGTACCGCCCGCATTTGTGGGTGAACGCATCCGTATGGGGCCGTGGCAGCGGCGCGCCTGGCAATGTCAATCCCATTCGCTCTGTCGCGGGAGGCTTCCTGCCTCAGGTTTTCAATTACATGATCGGCGTCACTTACAGCTTCCCGTTGATGGAATACTTTCCGTTGCGCGCTCAGAAAGACATGGCGAGAAGCAACGAGCTGGCAGCCAGATCCGATTATGAGCTGGCCATGCAAATACTGGAGAAGAAAGACGCGAAAGCGCGCATTCTGCTTCAGGAAGCGCTAAGAATTGCCGACGAGACGCCGAAGCTAGTCGAGGCGGCTCGCGTCAAGGAGATCAAGGTTGTCAAACGCTACAGCACCGGCTTGACCAATATGGTTGCCGTGGCGGAAGCCGAAAAAGCGCTGGCGGAGGCGGAAGTGGAGGATGCGCTGGCGCAAATCGACGTCTGGCGCTCTATTTTGTCCGTGGCCTATGTGCAGGGTGATCTCAGTCCTTTCCTGCAGCTTGTAGCGATTGCCGAAGGCAATACCGGGACGTACTGACAGGAGCAGCTTCTATGTGGATTATTGCAGCGTCAATGAAGCGTCCGATTACGGTCATCGCCGCCGTTTTGAGCATCGTACTCATATCGGTGATGGCGATAACCAGCATGAAGCGCGATATCTTTCCCGATTTGAAGATTCCTGCCATTTACGTCATCGAGGGCTACGGCGGCATGTCGCCCGAGCAGATGGAGGGATACATCACCTCCATGTACGAGCTCAATTTCCTCTACGTGCCGGGCATCGAGCACATCGAATCGCGCACGATTCAAAACGTCAGCGTCATCAAAATCTTCTTTCAACCTGA
>DATNRC010000199.1:0-4363 GCA_036703705.1 Candidatus Obscuribacterales bacterium | reverse complement strand
AGCTTCTCAACACGCAATGCGCGAGGAGCGCCGCAGTGGATTTGGCGCTCATTCGAGAGTGAGCTTGTACCCGACTCCGTAAACGTTCTCGATGAGCGATGCCTGCCCGTCGACATCGATCTTCTGGCGGAGCCGCTTGATGCAGGTTCTCACCGTTTCCGGTCCGACATTGGATTCAGACGTCCACACCCGATCGAGCAGGCTCTGGGCGCTGAAAACCTGATTCGGATTGCGCATGAAGTGCTCTAGAAGCGCAAACTCCTTTGGATGCAACTGCACTTCCGCACCATCCCTGGTGACACGATGAATGGCTGGATCGAGGGCGATGTTTTTCGCCACCAGCACATTGCTCTTTGCCGGATGAATGCGACGGAGCAGAGCGCGGATGCGCGCGCTCAATTCCTTCATATGAAATGGCTTCGTCAAATAATCGTCTGCTCCGGAATCCAGCCCGCTCTCTTTCTCTGATATAGTGTCTCGTCCGGTGAGCATCAGAATAGGCGTTGTGCCGCCATCAAAGCGAAACTTCTTGCAAAGCTCCAGACCGCTTATCCCCGGCAGCCCCCAGTCCAGGATAATGACATCGTAGTGATAGTTTTGCATCCGCTCCCGGGCATCATCGCCGTTCAATGAGCATTCGACCACATGATGTTCCGCACTGAGGCAGTCGGAAATCATGTCGGTAAGCAATTTGTCGTCGTCGACTACGAGTATCTTAGCCATGCCATTTTCCAGCCAGCATCAAATTCTTTAGTTTATCATCGTGCTCTGGAGGGATTTGGAGAAGAGGGGCAAAGTTTGGGGCGATTGGCGAGAGCGCTCTCCGGTCGTACAATAGTGCGCTCATAAGGAGATTAATGCATGGTTCTTGTAATCTTTCGCTCACGGCTCAGAGAAGGGGTTGAAAACGAATATGGTCCGGTAGCCAAGCGCATGTCGGAATTGGTGTCGGGGATGCCCGGTTTCATCTCCTTCAAGACATTCGCCGCTCCCGACGGCGAACGCGTCTCGATAATGGAATTTGAAACGGAAGAAGCGGTTGAGGCTTGGCGCAAGCATTCCGAGCACCTTGTCGCCCAACAGCGCGGCCGGCAGGAGTTTTACAGCGAATATCAGGTGCAGGTCTGTCCTAACGTTCACGCCTACGGTTTCAAGAGCGAATCGTAGGTTGGATGCCGTCCGCGCCTCTTAACAGACACGAGACATGATGTAATGAATTAAGTCGTTGTCTATGTTTTTTTGTGTTTCATTGAATTAAACTATAAGTGGTTCGAACCCAGCAGGCAGGCACTGCAAAGGTTATGGCTGTCCCTTTAGATGTCTTGCGCATATTTGTGACGCTTTTCGTTTGTGGCGTCACTCTTGCCGGCTGCAGCTCGGCGCAGCCCATGATGGGCCAGCCGCAAATTCCCGCTGCGCTCGTAAAAACCCAGCCCGTAATCAATCGAGTGGTCGCCGAGACTTCGACCTACGTTGCCACCTTAAAGTCGCGCAAATCAGTGAGCTTGAAACCTCAGGTCTCCGGTCGCATCCTGCGCATCGACGTAAAAAGCGGCGACACGGTTGCCTCGGGTGCTGCCATAGTCGAGCTGGACAGAAGCAAGCAAGAGGCTCTGGTCGCCAACTGCGCCGCGGGCATCGAGTCCAGCCTGGCCGACAGGAAAAACGCCGAGGCAACGCTCAAGTCGCTGAAAGCGAGCAAGCTCTCGAAGATTTCCAATGTCAGATTCGCCGAAACCCAATATGAGAGATACAAGAAGCTTTACGCTGACGGGGCGGTGTCGGCGGAAAGCGTCGACCAGCAGCGCAACCAGCTTAATGTGAATCAGTCCGAGCTCGACGCCATCGAGGCTCAGATCAAGGCGCAGGAGGCGGTTATCCTCAAAGATGAAAAGCAAATCAACATGGCACGAGCCAACCTGCGCGAGCAGGAAGAGCAGCTCAAGTATTTCACGCTGAGGGCGCCGTTTGCCGGCATGATTGGCGACGTTCCGGTGAAGGTCGGCGATTACGTAGACACCGACACTGTGCTCACGACCATCGATCAGAACCGGCCTCTCGAGCTGTACGTATCCGTGCCCATCGCTCAGGCGGGTCGGCTGAGGAAGGGGCTGGCGGTGGAAATCATCGACAACGACGGCGCGCCTCTGCAGGAGGCAACGATTGCATTCGTCTCGCCTCAGGTCGACAACAAAGATCAGTCCGTTCTGGCCAAGGCGGAGATTGCCAATGCTGATGGCACTTTCAGATCCGGACAGATTGTCAACGCGAAAGTGATCTGGGACCAGGTGGCGGCGCTGATGATACCGGTTACGGCTGTGTCGCGATACAGTGGCCGCGATTTCGTATATCTGGCTCAAGCGGATGCATCAGGAAATCTCCAGGCAAAACAACGCGCTGTGAAGCTTGGGGAGATTCAGGGCAACGAATACCGCGTGCTGTCCGGCTTGAGCTCCGGTGAAACAATCATCTCCTCCGGAGTGCAAACCCTGGCTGACGGAATGCCCATTCGAACCCGGAAATAGGGGAAGTTGAATGAATGCTGACTTTTTCATTCGGCGCCCGATTCTCGCGACCGTTTGCGCGCTTTTGATCGTCCTTGTGGGGACGATTTGCATCCCTCTTTTGCCGCTTGCCGAATACCCCGACATTGCCCCGCCGCGCGTCTCTGTGACCGCAAATTACATAGGGGCGAGCGCGCAAGTTGTCGAATCAGCCGTCAGCACCATCCTCGAGCATCAGATAAACGGCATTACTCAAACCAAATATCTCACCTCCACGAGCGGCAATGACGGCACGTCGCAAATCAGTGTCACATTCGATCTCGAACGAGACGTCGACCTGGCGGCGGTCGATGTTCAAAGTCGTGTCGCCCAGGTCGAGGGGCGATTGCCTGAGGAGGTGAAACGAACGGGCATCAGCGTGGAGAAGGTCTCAACTGCCTTCCTGCTGGCGATTGGCTTGTACGATCCCGATGGCAAGTACGACACTCAATTCCTGAGCAATTATGCCGATTTGTACATACGCGACGCCCTCAAGCGCGTGAAGGGCGTCGGCGATGTGATCATTTTCGGTGAGCGAAAGTATTCGATGCGCGTTTGGCTGAATCCGGCAAAAATGGCGCAACATCGCATCTCGGCGATGGATGTGGTCAACGCAGTGCGCGAGCAGAACGTGCAAGTGGCGGCCGGACAGGTGGGGCAGCCGCCAATGCCGAGCGATCAGATGTATCAGATGAGCGTCAAGGTGATGGGGCGGCTGAAAACCCCGGAAGAGTTCGACAATCTGATCATCAAGACGGGCAAGGACGGCAGCATCATACGTTTGCGCGACGTGGGGCGAGCCGAGCTCGGTGCCGAAGACTATCAGACCGTGGTTCGCTATCGCGGGCGGGCAAACGTTGGCCTGGGCGTATTGCAGCGTCCGGGCTCCAACGCCATCGAAGCCGTCAAGGGAGTGCGCGAGGAAATGGCACGGCTGTCCAAGTACTTCCCGGCTGGTTTGCGGTATGAATTCGCCTTTGACACCACAAGGTCCGTAAGCGAATCGATTTCCGAAGTGCTCCGCACCCTGGCGCTCGCCATTGCTCTTGTGGTGCTTACCATATTTGTCTTTCTGCAAAACTGGCGGAGCACAATAATTCCCGTAATAACCATTCCAGTTTCGTTGATCGGCACCTTCGCCTTCATGAAATTGCTCGGTTTCTCCATCAACACCCTGACTTTGTTTGGGATTGTGCTGGCTACAGGGCTGGTCGTCGACGACGCAATAGTTGTCATCGAAAACATATCTCGCTTTATAAGCGAAAAGCGGATGGGTGCTGTGCAGGCTGCACGCGAGGCAATGCGCGAGGTGGCAAGCGCAGTCATCGCCATCTCGCTCGTTTTGGTGGCGGTGTTTGTTCCGGTCGCCTTTTTCCCGGGAACAACCGGTCAGCTTTATAAGCAATTCGCTCTTACGATCGCCTGCTCGGTGTCTATTTCAGCTTTCAATGCGCTGACGCTCACTCCAGCCCTGTCTGCGCTCTGGCTCAGAGGCGGCGGGCACGAATCAGGTCATTGGATTTTCAGACCGTTCAACGCTGCGCTTGACTGGTTGCGCGGCGCGTATGGTTGGAGCCTGGGATGGACGCTCAAACTCAAGGTGCTCGCCATCGCCGTCTTCATTGCCACCATGGGTGCTACCTGGTGGCTTTTCAAGGCGGTGCCCAACTCATTTATTCCGAATGAGGATCAGGGCTATTTCATAACAATCGTGCAAGGTCCTGAAGGTGTTTCCCTCAATTATACGCGAAACGTGCTGAAGCAGGTCGAGAAAATCTTTGATGGAATTCCGGAAATTGAATCGACTTTTGGCGTGGCGG
>DATNRC010000198.1:0-2735 GCA_036703705.1 Candidatus Obscuribacterales bacterium | reverse complement strand
TTCAATGGCATGTGGTCGTCGACGGTGATCGGCGCTCAAATCGTCGACGGCAAAACAGCTATGGTCTGCAACCCGCCGAGACTGGAAGCGTTCTTGCAAAGACGCCGCACACCGCGAGCTATTCTCGACGTGCCCGTCAATCTTCATCTCGAGAAAGAAGACAGCGCCGACTTCCCGCTGCGCAGCCAGGACATATCAAGCTCGGGCATCGCCCTTGTGACGCCTGGACAAATGCCGGAAGCAGCAGAAGTGGGTGAGAGCGTCAAATTGACAATCGCCGCTCCTTCAGGTCAGATCAGCGCCACTGCAAGGGTGATCCGCATCGATCACAACTGGCTGGCCAACAAAACCGTAATGGGGCTCGAATTCACGGACATGGACGATGAGTCGGCAGAAACACTGATCAAGCTTCTCGACCTGCTTGGTTGCGGCGCCAACGTCCAGTCGGAGGAAACGGCCGTCTCAGGCAATTCCAAATTGTTCGGCTGGAAAGGGACGCAGAGGGGCGAGCGCGACGACAAGAGCTTCGTCAGAGGTCAGGCGCTCAGCGAGTCAGAACCGACAGATGATTGACGGTATGTGGCTGATTGAAGCTGTGGTGTTGGGTGTGGTGCAGGGGCTTACGGAGTTCTTGCCTATAAGCAGCACCGCCCATTTGCGGGTCGTTCCCGCGCTTCTTGGCTGGCCTGACCCGGGAGCAGCCTATTCTGCGGCCATTCAGCTGGGGTCAATTGTCGCGGTCATCACTTATTTTTTCCGCGATTTGATGCAGCTTCTTACGGGCAGTGTGACAGCGCTGAAAGCGCGTGATTTCGGCAATCAGGACGTTCGCATGGCAGCAGCCATCGTGATCGGCACCATACCGATCTGTGTTCTGGGATTGATCCTCAAGCCAGTTTTGGAGAGGCCGGACAGCATACTGCGCGCCTTGCCGGTAATAGGCACGGCGTCCATCGTCATGGGTCTGCTCTTGCTGATTGCCGAGCGGCAAGGCAAGCACGATCGCAGCATCAGCAGCATCGCTGTAAGAGACGGTCTTATCATCGGTCTGGGACAAGCTCTGGCCCTCATACCCGGCTGCTCTCGAAGCGGCTCGACGCTCACTGTGGCGATGCTTATGCACTTAAAGAGAGAGGATGCGGCCAGGTTCAGTTTTCTTCTCGGCGTGCCTGCCATTACTCTCAGTGGCATCGTGGAGGTGCTGCACCTCGTAAGAGGGGGGCTCACGGAGGCGAGTTTGATGAGCCTTGTAATAGGAACGGCCACATCGACCGTAGTCAGTTATCTGGCAATAGCCTGGCTGCTGAAGTTTTTGAAAGAACACTCGACGACGATATTCATCATTTACAGGCTCGTCTTCGGCATCGCTATCATCGCTCTCAGCACGGCCGCTGTGATTCGCTGAGCTGCTCATCCAATTGCCCGCATGGCGCCGGTGATCGAAGAGGGCATGCGCGCGAGGGCGAGAGTAGGGCAGCGCCTTACTGATTGTCGGTGGAGCGAAAAAGCGGGATGCCGAACTTGGGTGGTTCTTCCTGAATCGGCGCCAGTCCTTCCGGATCGGTGAGCTGCGCCTCGCTGTCCTCCTTCAACATCACCTCAGGCTCTTTCGGCTTGGCAATCCCTGCCACAAGAGGTGGGGGCGAGACTTCCAGGGCTTTGGTTTCAGCAGAGTTAGACTGGGTTGACCGCATATGCTCTTGCAAAACCTTCAGCTGTTGCTCGGTCTTTTCTCGCAGTTGGCGTTCTTCCTCTATCTTCTTTTGCCAGAGCGCCACGTCCGCACCCTTTTTTGCTGCCGGGGCAGGGGCAGGCTTTTCGGTCCTGGTGGCAAATGCGCTGTGCCATCCGAAATACATGATCGAGGCCAATAAACCTGCAGCCACCGTAGCGGCAATGGCCACAAAGACAAGGTTGGGCGGCGGTCCTTTCTTAACCTCGGGCTTGTATTCGAGCTCTTCCAGCATCTCGAGCGCCGACTGAAAACGCAGCCAGATGTCCTGAGCGGTGGCGCGAAACACCAGCCGATCGACATGATCGGAAATTGCCTCGTTGATCTTCTTGGCGCTGAGGTTTTGTTGTGCGGCTATTGTCTCAAAAACCCGCTTGGGAGAAGACGCCTGCAGAGCAAGCGGCTCTTGTCCGGTAAGAAGAAAGTGCATTGTGGCGCCCAGAGCATAAATATCGGAGCGAGGCTCGGCAGCGCCCCAGTACTGCTCGGGCGGTGAATATCCGGCCGAAACCACGTGCGTATTGTCGGAATCGTCTTGATACTCGCGGGCAATTCCAAAGTCCACCAGCTTTACCCGACCGAGAGTATCGATCATGATATTGCTTGGCTTGAGGTCGCGATAAATGATCGGCGGATCGTGGGTGTGCAAATAATGCAAGACTTCGCAAATCTGCCGCGCCCATAATACTACCTGTTCTTCCGAAAAAGGCTCGCCTCTCTCGTGGAGCATCTCATGAAGGTTCTTACCCTCCACATACTCCATGACGATATAGTAGTCGTCGCCTTCAGCGAAGTGGTCGCGGATATCGACGATGTTCGGATGCCTTAATTGAGACAAAACATCGATTTCGCGCTTGAAGAACTCCATTGCCTTCTCGCGGTCTTCGTCGCGGAAAAAGTCGTCGCGCAACTTTTTGACGACAAAGGTGCGTCCGCGCAAGTGCTGGTCCCTAGCAAGATAGACCGTACCCATGCCACCCTGCCCGAGCTGATCGATAATCTC
>DATNRC010000197.1:0-22691 GCA_036703705.1 Candidatus Obscuribacterales bacterium | reverse complement strand
ACATTGGATGGAGGGCCCAAGAACAGTGCCTCTCAACTTAGCGGTGCTTGCCTCCGGAAGGGGATCGAATTTAAAAGCCATCCTTGAAGCAATCAAGAACGGCTCTCTCGATGCGAAAGTTTCCGTCGTCATCTGCAACGTCCCCGGCGCAGGAGCGATCGATCACGCCACCGCATATGGTGTTAGGGTCGCGCTCATTCCCAATGCCGGGATAAGGCGGCAAGAACACGAAGCCAAAATGCTCGAGGAGCTCAAGCGGCACGATGTCGATTTCATTGTCCTCGCCGGTTTCATGCGTGTTTTGTCGCCTGAATTCCTGAGAAGTTTCAGAGCGGCCGAGGGATATTATCGCGTCATCAATATACATCCTTCCTTGCTGCCCGCATTTCCGGGCACAGCCGGATACGAGGAGGCATACAATTACGGCGTGGCCGTGTCGGGCATCACGGTGCATCTGGTGGACGAGAAAGTGGATCATGGTCCGATCCTTGCCCAGGAGACGTTTCCGCGATTTGCTGACGACACGCTGGAGACGTTCAAAACCCGCGGACTTGCAGTCGAGCATGCGCTTTACCCCAAAGTGCTGCAGCGGATAGCCAAAGAAGGCGTCCAATTCATACCTCGCCGACTGGCGGAAGAAGAAAGATTGGAAACAGCGAGGGAAAAAGTAAAGCCATGAGTCAACCGGCCGCCTCAAGAACTCCTTCCGCCAGGCTCGAGATAGAGCCCGCCGCCACCTGGTGCGCAGCAGTGATAAGCCGATGCGGCGGCAATTCATTTTCGCTTTACTGGCTCAAGGTGCCTGCATCGACAGCTGAAACCGACCAGTCAATGGAATTTTTCCGGGCATGCCTCACGGACGTGCTCAGCGATCCGTTAATGGAAGAGCTCCTGCTCCTTCCCGCCGAAGAGCGCCACGAGTGGGTAAAATCCTGGCGCGCAAGCGGTTATCGTTTTTTTGCCGAGCGGCAATTTCTGCCTGGTGTAACGGACAATCTCGCTCACACTGTTCAAGAGGCCCTTGCCCTCAAGGGACTGCCTGACTCCATTCAAGTGGCGTCGGGCCGCGCCTTCCTTTTTGCCGACTCGGACAAGAGCGAGCAAACGAAAAAGCCATCAGATGGCGAGCTTTTCCAGATGCCCTTCAACAGCGCCGCCGATGTCGAGCAAGCAAGCTGCTACAAACTGTTCCACCCCCTTACCGATCGATTCGCCGTGCATGATTTGCAGTCCGCAGGCGCCGGCGAACGCCTGCTCGGCTTTCCGCAGGTCGTTTTGCCGGAGCCCAAGCATGCATGCCCTGTTTCGCTGGAGCTTTCCGACGAAGAGCTGGAGCGCCTGAGTCAGGACAGATTGCTGGCTTTGACGCTCGACGAGATGAAAGCGATACGCAGATATTTCAGACAAAATCAAACCAAGGATGAGCGCACGGCGCGCGGTCTGCCTGTAGATCCTACCGATGTGGAACTTGAAATACTGGCTCAGACCTGGTCCGAGCATTGCAAGCACAAAATCTTCAACGCCACCATAACATATTCGGACACCTCCAAAACTCTGAGCCAGCAGCGCACGACAATTCACAGCCTGTACAAGACATATATACAAGCATCGACGAAGAAGCTGTCGCAGTGGCGCAAAGATCTTCTGTCCGTTTTCGAGGACAACGCCGGGGTCGTCAAATGGGACGATCAGCATGCTGTTTGCTTCAAGGTCGAGACACACAACTCCCCTTCTGCTCTCGAGCCGTATGGCGGTGCGCTCACCGGCATTCTGGGCGTCAACCGCGACATCCTTGGCACCGGCCTTGGTGCTAAACCAATCTTCAACACAGATGTCTTTTGCTTTGCCTTTCCCTCCACCCATTTGCCAAACCGCCCCAAGCTTTTGCCGCCCAAAGCGATTCTTGACGGCGTTCGCAAGGGCGTGGAGGACGGCGGCAATAAGAGCGGCATTCCGACAGTCAACGGTGCCATATTTTTCGACCCCGGCTACCGCGCCAAGCCGCTTGTGTATTGCGGGACAGGGGGCCTGCTCCCCTTGAGTGTAACGCTCGGCGGCGCATCGGTTCCGGCGCACAAAAAGCATACGCAGGTTGGTGACACCATTGTCATGGTCGGCGGAAGGGTCGGTAAAGACGGCATTCATGGCGCCACTTTCTCGTCCGAATCTCTCCATGAAGGATCGCCCATGTCGGCCGTGCAAATCGGTGATCCTTTCACACAGAAGAGAGTTCTCGACTTCATTCTTGAAGCGCGTGACCTGGGCTTGATAACCGGCATCACCGATAATGGCGCCGGCGGACTGTCGTCATCGGTTGGTGAGATGGCGCGCCTGACGGGAGGCGCCTCTATCGAACTCGAAGGCATTCCAACCAAATACCCGGGGCTCAGTGACTGGGAGATAGTCGTCTCCGAGTCACAGGAGCGAATGACCGTGTCCACGCGGGATTTCGAAGCGCTTTCCCGGCTGGCCGAGAAGCATCATGTTGAGATAAGCAATATCGGCCAGTTTCACGACCGCGGCTATTTCGAAGTGACGCGCGCCGGCAAGCCTGTAGCTTTGCTCGCCCTGGACTTTCTCCATGACGGCGTGCCGACGCTTGATCTGCAGGCAATGTGGAGCCCGAGCCAAATTACGATGAAAACCGGCAAACAGCCGGCCAACCTCAATGACGTTCTTTTGAAACTCTTGCGCCACCCCAATATCTCGAGCCGCGAAGCAATAATCCGCCAGTACGATCATGAAGTGCAAGGAATGAGCGTGATCAAGCCGCTGATGGGGCCGCGGCACAAGGCGCCCTGCGATGCTGCCGTCATCATTCCTGTCTACGGCAGCCAGACGGGGTTGGCGATATCGAACGGCATCTGCCCCCGGCTGAGCGCGCACGATACATATGTGATGGCCGTCTGCGCGGTAGACGAGGCCGTGCGCAATGCAGTCTGCGTCGGAGCAGATCCTGACAGCCTTTGCCTGCTCGACAATTTCTGCTGGCCTGACCCCGTATACAGTGCCAGGAATCTCATGGGCAAGAAGATATTGGGCGAATTGGTGCGGGCCTGCGAAGGTCTCCATGATGCAGTCCTGGCTTACCGTGCTCCTTTGATATCAGGCAAAGACAGCATGAAAAACAATTTCGATGACGGCACCATCAAACTGGCAATCTCGCCTACGCTGCTTGTTTCGTTGATGGGCAAGGTTCCGGACGTGAGCAAATGCGTTTCCATGGAGTTCAAAGAGGAAGGCGACTGCATCTACCTCATCGCTGCCGGTCTCTTAGGGCTTGCCGGCAGTCATTATGAGGAGCTGGAAGGATGGCAAACAAGCATGCTCCCCTCGCTGGACCTCGACAAAGCGCCCCGCCTGTATCGCAGCCTGCACACGGCAATCAAGGAATCCTGGGTAAAATCGGCGCATGACCTGTCTGAGGGCGGGCTCGCTGTGGCGCTTGCGGAGTGCGTTCTAGGCGGAGGTGCAGGGGCGGCGATTGAGCTTCAACCGCTGGTGGAGCATGTGGAATCGATTTACAAGCCAAAGACCGGCGAAGCGCTGAGATATCTGGAGATTCTTGTGCGCGTTGATTCCGTGCTCTTCGGTGAAGGTCCGGCACACATCCTTGTGAGCGTCGACAAGAATCATGAGGAGGAGTGGCGCCGCCTTTTCGCCGACCACGTATGCATCAAGCTTGGAGAAGTAACAAGCACAAGAACGCTGACAGTGAATTTCACCACCGGTGGTGAGAGCGGTTCGCTTATCAGCGCCAGCGGTGAGCAGCTGGAGGCTGCCTGGTCGCAGCCCCTGCCGTTTGATTAGGGAGGTAGTCAAAAGAGGTGACGAAACCGAAAGCACTGGTATTGAGTGGAGATGGAATCAATTGCGATCAGGAGACCGCATTCGCGCTCAACCTTGCGGGTTTTGAGCCCCAGGTCATGCATACGAGCGAGCTCCTCAAAGAAGCTTCCAAACTGCGGCAGTATCGCTTGCTCGCCCTGCCGGGCGGTTTCTCCTACGGCGACGAAATCGCCTCGGGCAAAGTGCTGGCCATCAAATTGAAAGAAGGCTTGAAGGAGATTCTTCACCAATACGTTGAGAACGACGGGCTTTTGCTGGGCATCTGCAACGGCTTTCAGGTGCTTGTCCAGCTTGGCATACTGCCGTACTCCGAGGACAGGCAAAGAAAGCTGGCCAGTCTTACGCGCAACTCGGGCGGCAAATTTGAAAATCGCTGGACGCGTCTTGTCGTGGATAGGAGCAAAAACACACCATTATTGAGAGACCTCGAGCAATTCGATTTGCCCATTCGCCACGGGGAAGGATGCCTCACGCTCGGTGCGCCCGGCGCCAATCTTGAGGCGGCGGAGAAAATGGTGCTCGACGGCGCCGCGCTTCGCTATGAGACAGACATAAACGGCAGTTTCGACCGCATCGCCGCGCTCACGAACGGGAAAGGAAACGTCTTTGGTTTGATGCCGCATCCGGAGGCTTTCGTGCGCTGGACACAGCATCCGAATTGGACGCAATTCAAAACCATGCCCGCGGAAGCCCCCCCGGGGCTCAAGTTTTTTCTCAACGCATACACAATGACGGTGGCGGGCTGAGGAGAAGAACATGGAACCCAAAACCTACTCTCAGGCTGGCGTCAATATTGCAAAGGCGGAGGCCTTTGTGGACAGATTGAAGAAAATTTCCAGGCGTCCCGCGCATGACAAGCTCTGGCCGGCAGCCGGCGGTTATGCCTCGGTGTATCCTCTCGATGCCTCCCACGGTGTGGCACTGACCACCGATGGTGTGGGCACCAAGCTTTTGGTTGCTCTCGAGCAAAACAAACTCGACACAATCGGCATCGATCTCGTCGCTATGTGCGCCAACGATCTACTTTGCGCAGGGGCAAGACCCGTCGCTTTCCTGGACTATTATGCAATCGGCAAATTGGAAGACGCCGATGCCGATCAATTGATCGCCGGCATCGTCAGTGGCTGCGATCAGGCAGGAATGATCCTCATCGGCGGGGAAACTGCCGAGATGCCGGATCTTTATCAGGAGCGCCATTTTGATGTCGCTGGTTTTGCAGTCGGTCTCGTCTCGCGCGTGCGTCTTTTGACGGGTGAATTGTTGAGACCCGGCCAGACTCTCGTGGGCATTGCCTCGAGCGGCATCCACTCCAATGGGCTGTCGCTGGCTCGCAAAATAATACAGCCCGGTGATGCTTCTCGCGCCCAGCTTCTGGTTCCCACGCTCATCTACTGCCAGCCGATCAATTACCTCCTCGATCGCAATCCCGATCTCATCCAGGGACTGGCCCACATCACAGGTGGTGGCTGGCGCAATCTGCTCAGGCTCAACTCCAGGCTGGGTTTTCATATAGATAATCCGCTGCCGGTGCCGGGCATTTTCAAGCAGATTGCAGAACAGGTCGAGAGCCGGGAGATGTACGAGACGTTCAACATGGGCATGGGCTTTGCCGTCATCACCGCGGACGATGGCGAAACAATCGTGAAAGTATGCGCCGAGCACGGCTTCCAGGCTCAAGTCATCGGGCGTGTGACTGATGCGGCCAATCAAATCATTGTCGAAGGGGGACTCAACTCCAAATCACCAATTCTCCTGGAGGGAAAGTAAGAAAATGCTAAACGTGCTTGTCAGTGTTTCCGACAAAAGCGGTCTGGAAGAGTTTCTTGCCGAGTTGCAAGACCTCGATGATCTGGAGATTATCGCCACATCAAGCACCTGCAAATTTCTCGCCGAAAAAGGCTTCTCGCCGAAGAAGGTGGAAGACTTGACGCAATTTCCGGAGATCCTCGACGGGCGGGTGAAGACGTTGCACCCAAAAGTCTTTGCCGGCATTCTCGCCAAGGACACCAGCGCTCATATGTCATGCCTCAAGGACATCGGCGTGCCGGGCATCGATCTTGTGATATGCAATCTCTACCCGTTTGAGAAGAAGCTCAGCGAGAAGGCCGCCGACGACGAGATGATTGAGAACATCGACATCGGCGGTGTCACGCTGATAAGGGCGGCGGCGAAGAATCATTCTCGCGTAGCGATTATTTGCGAGCCCTCCCAGTATTCAGAGGTGTTGGAGTCGGTCAAGCAAAACAAGGGCAAATTCTCCTTCGAGATGCGGCGCCAGCTGGCAAGATTCGCCTTCGCCAGAACGGCTGAATACGACAGGCAAATCGCCAATTACTTTGCGCAGAGCGCGGAGAAAAATGGCGACGGCAAAAAAGAAGAGCAACTGCCGCCCGCTTTGACTCTCAGCCTGGCGCAATTTCAAGCCCTGCGTTACGGCGAGAATCCGCACCAGGCTGCCGTCTGGTGTTTCGACAAGCGGCTCTCCGGACAGCCGTCCGGCTTCCCGCCTTTCGAGCAGTTGCAGGGCAAGGAGCTTTCCTCCAACAACATCACTGATACTTATTGTCTCGTTCGCATTTTGCGAGATGCGGGCGCGCCCTCCGTCTGCATAATCAAGCACAACAATCCGTGCGGAGTCGCCCGCGGCGCCACTCTCGAGGAGGCATACGACAAAGCGTATATGACGGATCCGCTGGCTGCGTTTGGCGGCATCTTTGGTTTTACCGGCAAGGTAACGGAAGCGCTGGCGAAAAGAGCAACCGAAGGCTTCATTGAGATCATCGCCGCGCCTGAATTCGACGAAGGCGCATTGAAAGTCCTGGCAGGCAAAAAGAACGTCAGGGTGCTGAAATTGAGACCGTGGGTGCTTGCCCCCGGCGGGCGCGACCATTGGCATGCTCGCGATCTCGAGGATTTTGGCTGGATACTGGAAAAAGATGTCGAGCCGCCCGTGACCGGCGAGCAATTCCAAACCGTCGTCGGCACAGCCGTCGATAAGAAAACCATGAAAGATGTCGACTTTGCCTGGAATGTCGTGAAACACCTCACCTCCAATGCCATATTTGTGGCCAAAGACGGTTGCTCCCTGGGATTTGGAATCGGACAAACAAGCCGCATTGCCTCTGTCAGGCTGGCGCTCGAGCAAGCAGGCGAGAAAGCAAAGGGCGCAGTCCTGGCTTCTGATGCCTTCTTCCCCGCCACGGACAATATTGATGCCGCCGCCAAAGCAGGCATTTCAGTGATCGTGCAGCCGGGCGGCAGCATCAAGGACAAAGAAGTGATCGAGGCCTGCGAAAAGGCCGGCATCACTATGCTCTTCACCGGTCAACGCTGCTTCAAACACTGAGCGGTCTTCGCGCCTGATCGCTTGCTCAAATTGAGAAAGCGGCGATAATAATACATATCAAATAACCCCAGGGCTTCACATGAGCAGCGAAATCATTTTTGAAGTGACCGAATCGCCGGAAGGGGGGTATGAAGCAAAAGCGCTTGGATACCCTATTTTCAGTCAGGCCGACAGCACCGACGAGTTGAAGCAAATGTTGCGCGATGCAGTTCATTGCCACTTCGAGAGCGAAACTGAGAGACCAAGCATAATCAGGCTCCATTTTGTGCGCGACGAGCTGATATCCGCGTGACACTGCCTCGAGATCTTTCAGGAGAGCGATTGGCTGCCCTCTTGGGTCGATATGGTTATCGTGTCACTCGCCAGACCGGCAGCCATATGCGGTTGACGTCGGTAGCTCAGGGACGTCAACATCATGTGACGATTCCGCGGCATAGATCTCTTCGCGTCGGAACTCTTAGCGCCATCGTCAGCGAAGTCGCCGCCTACCTTGAGCGACCGCTTCGGGATATCCAGAACGAATTGTTCGACTAGAAGAAGCTTTTCTTGAATCTAACGATGCTCAAGAGGAGCATGGCTGCTAAGATAATCTCGCTAAAGATGCACCACCACTACAAATGACGGAGGATTCGAAAAGCGGCATGACAAATCCCATAGTCGGCATTGTAATCGGGAGCAAGTCGGACTACGAGACACTGAAAGGAGCCGAGCAGGTAATGATCGATTTCGGCATTCCTTATGAGATCTCAGTGAAGAGTGCTCATCGCACGCCCAAGGAGATGTTTGCCTACGCTGCCTCGGCAGAATCGAGAGGACTGAAAGTTATCATCGCCGGAGCTGGTGGCGCAGCGCATCTGCCCGGCATGGTTTCATCACTGACGACGCTGCCGGTTCTGGGAGTGCCCGTCGAATCTCGCATGCTCAAAGGCGTCGACAGTTTGCTTTCGATTGTCCAGATGCCTGCCGGGGTGCCTACCGCGACTTTTGCTATCGGCACCAGCGGCGCCACTAACGCCGGGCTCTTTGCCGCTCAGATCCTCGCCTTGTCTGACCCGGTGCTAAAAAAGAAACTGGAAGAATATCGCCAGAGAATCGCCTCAGAAGCTCTCGATGGCGATCGCATCGTCCAGGCGCGATTGACTGAAGGCGCGCGGCGCACCGATTGAGTTTGCGGGAGCACCGATTGAGTTTGCGGAAGCACCGATTGAGTTTGTGGGAGCACCGAGTTTGTGGGAGCACCGATTGAGTTTGTGCGAGCACCGATTGAGTTTGTGCGAGCGCAGGCGTTAGATAATTATCGTTTGTGGAAGCAGCAAGGCAGAATTGAAGAAAGAAACACAAAAAATGCGTAAAATAGGAATCCTCGGCGGCGGTCAATTAGGAATGCTTTTGGCGGAAAGCATTTTTCGTCACGGCGGCTCGGCGCTTATCTATGATCCTGACAAAGACGCGCCCGCCTGCCGCTGCGCCTCTGCCGTAGTCAATCGTTCTTTCACTGACATGGTGGCGCTGCGAGAGTTTTTCAGCCGCTGCGAGGCTGTCACTTTTGAGTTCGAAAACGTTGAAAGCGCGCCCCTCTTCACGCTGGAAAAGATGCGTCCCATCCTTCCTTCCGTGAGCGTGTTGCGAACAGCGCAAGATCGCATACTTGAAAAGACATTTTTCAAAGAATCCAAACTTCCCCACGCGGCATTTGCCACGGCGAAAACTATGGAGCAATTGGCTAAGGCAGTGCGCCAATTGCCAATGCCGATCATTGTCAAAACGGCGCGCGGCGGCTATGACGGCAAGGGGCAGTGGTCCATCAATCGCCATTCCGAGCTTAAAACACTGCTGGAAGATCAAGATCTCTTCCGCTATGAAGGAAGCGGATTCATCGTCGAGCGCAGAATCAATGTCGAGATGGAAGTCAGTTGCATCGTCGGGCGCAGCCGTGCCGGCGAGGATTTGATCTATCCGATTTTCGAGAACATCCACACTGAGCACATTCTCGATTACACGATCTTCCCCGCCCGTCTTCCCGCTTCCTTGTGCGAAAGGATACAGGACATTGCCCTCGACGCGGCGCGCAAACTGGACTCGTTCGGTCTGCTGTGTGTCGAGTTTTTCCTCTCGCGAGAGGCAGATCCACACTCCGCCAGCATCGAGCACGACGGCTGGCACATTTACATAAATGAGATCGCGCCTCGCCCTCACAACTCGGGGCATGTGACACGCGCTGCTTGCACTTTGAGCCAATTCGATGTTCTTGCGCGCATCTTGCTCAGTATTCCTCTTACTCAAGCACTGGGAATTGGCGCCGGCAGTCATTGCATGGGCAATTTGCTGGGCGATATCTGGCTTGCGCAGGGCTCTGACGGCAGCACGGAATTGAATCTGTCCTCGCTAAGCAAATTCCCCGAAGTCGTCGATGTCGTCATTTACGGAAAGAAAGAGGCGCGCTCCAAACGCAAGATGGGACATTTTGTGACGCGCGCCGCCGATGGTGATGCGGCGCTAAATGTCGCACGCGCATTCAGAGAGAGTCTCGTCCCCACAAAAGCCTCTCGTCGTCAAGGGTAAAGCAGGTCATCCAGGGCGGCA
Organism: Candidatus Obscuribacterales bacterium; assembly: GCA_036703705.1. Lineage (GTDB taxonomy): Bacteria > Cyanobacteriota > Vampirovibrionia > Obscuribacterales > Obscuribacteraceae > DATNRC01. The sequence continues at coordinate 12,913 of DATNRC010000197.1, read as the reverse complement.
TTGAGGATTACCCTGGATCAGTTGCAGAGCCCTGCGCTTTCCGCCGTCACCATGATCGACGAACCGGAAGTCAGCCTGCATCCCGAGTTATTGCGCCTTCTTGCGGACTTGATGCGCGAAGCTTCATCGCGAACTCAAATTGTCGTCGCTACGCATTCAGACAGATTGATTCGGTTTCTCGAACCGAAGGAGATTATGGTGATGGACAAGAACGACGATGGTTATGCAAATGTGAGCTGGGCAGACTCAATGGATTTGGAACATTGGCTGAGTGAGTACACTTTAGATGAGATCTGGCAACTGGGCAGAATAGGCGGACGCGCATGAGGATTGCGCTTATTGTCGAGGGAAAAACAGAGACAGCATTTCTGCCATATCTGCGAACCTTTTTGGAGCATCGGCTCGCAGGCAATATGCCAATTTTGGACCCTGTTCCATACAACGGACGTGTGCCAACTGGTGACAAGCTAAAGCGTTTGGTCATCCTCCTGCTTCAGGAAAAGAGAAAGCCTGCCGACTGTGTTATTGCGCTAACTGACGTTTACACAGGCAGCAACCCTCCGGATTTCAGCGATGCCGCTGACGCGAAAAAAAAGATGCGCCAATGGGTCGGTCCAGAGCCCCGATTTCACCCGCGTGCGGCACAATATGACTTTGAAGCATGGTTGCTTCCCTACTGGAGTACAATTCAAAGGCTCGCTGGTCACAACCGTGCCGTACCCTCAGACAAACCGGAGACAGTGAATCACAACAAACCACCGGCGTTTCATATTCAAGAGATATTTCGCATCGGCAGCTGTCGAGATGACTGTGTCAAAACGAGGGACGCCGCTAGGATTTTGCGAGAGAATGACCTCACTACTGCCGTTACCAAATGCCCAGAATTGAAAGCCCTCATCAACTCAATTCTGGCGTGTTGCGAAGCACCCACCATAACTTGACAGGAAGGCCATGGCAGATGCAGGCTGGTTCTGGACTTAATGGACAGCTCGCCCTCGATGAAACATGGCAACTCGGCAGCATGGGTGCCCGTGCATGAGAATGGCGCTGATCGTTGAGGGTGTTTTGTCGACCTTCAAAGAACCAACCAATTTACTTCTTCAGGCACAAATCGTGTCTCCTCCAATGTCCAATCGCTTGTGGCTTTGAAACCGAGCAGCACCCCAAGGAGGGGCATGTGAATGTAGGAGGCGATTACATTCTTTCCAGTGGCTTGGTGCACGAGCCGTGCGTATGCATCTATCTGAGGAAAATGACTCTTTGCTCGCTGCTCCCACGAGTCCATCCTCCCAGGATATGTTTTGTGGTCAACGATCACATACCCTTCAGAGAGTTGAAGAAGCAGATCTACAGTTCCGGACATGCGCTGCGTGCCGTTCCGTCCGGCAACCGGCCACTCGGGCAGCCACACGGCATCCGGGTAATGATCATCGAGCGCCCACCGCAAACGATCGCTTGCCTCAACAAACTGTTGCGGCAGTATGGCGTTCACGCAAAATTCCTGCGCAATTCTGGACGCCTGTTTGTGCCGCTCAGCCATCCGCAATTGCGGGTCATCGATAGCTAAGAACAAATGCAATGCATCACCCACGGCTTTCATGTCAGCGATTGCACTTGTCACAAGCCGGGAGCCGAGCGTAATTCTTCGATCTACTGCGATCGCATCGCTCGCCGACTGTGGGGAAGCACGAAGGGTGCTTGGCGCGCAGGCATAGGCAAGTCTTCTCTTTGCACCAGGGGGGGCGGCCGGACAAATGTATCGCGCCTCCGAGCTGCCCATTCGGATAGAACTCACTTCATCTCGGGGCGAAAGCATCGTACATTGGGCAATGACGTCGGGACAATCACGCACAATCGGCTGTGGACCGAGAGCTGTGTAGTCGAGATTGAGCACAGGATGTCCCTTGTCGTCGGTTGCGATCTTGAGCCATTCCGCACCGCGGCTAGTGGCTCGACAAGCGAGCATCAGGTAATCTCTGGAACGCGTAAAGCCAACATAAAGCAATCTCAGATCTTCGGCATGTCTGTGTCGGAACACCTCAGACATTTCGGGAGAAGCCTGAGCGGCCTGTAAAAGGTCGATGTCCGATCTCTGCCTTCCATAAGGCCACGGCCAGTATCGCACCTTGCGCTCGCGAAGCGGATTGAAAGGATCGAATTCAGGCGCGCTCGTACAGGGATGCAAACCGAATGGCGTCATTGGCGGTGGCCTATCGAGTCCATACATGATTACCATCGGCCACTCCAGACCCTTTGCCTTGTGATATGTCAGAACCTGCACGGCATGCTCGTCCCGGCTCTCAGGCTGCGTCGCTTCGACACCCTGTTTGCTCAGAAAAGTAACCAGTCCCGTGATGCTCGCCGCCTGGCGATTAACAGCGCAAGCCTCTTCATACGAGACAGCAAGCCCCGAGAGTGCCTCCAAATTCATCAGTCGCTGTCTTTGATCTCCCCACTTGAGTATGATCTCCTGAACCGGCTGAACGGTTGTCGACAGTTGCAGTGCTTCCAGTGGCGTGAGACCTAACAACTGGTCCCTCATCGAATCGAGCAAACTCAATAGGGCATTAGATTGCTGGATGTCGGAGGTTCCCTTATCCAGCAAATTATGCAGCCAGAACGTTTCATCATCATTCGTATCCGTATAACGGACTATTTCAGCCATCGCAACGGTATCATATTTATCGGCAAGATAGCGGAGCACCGCGACCGCCAGAACACACTCCGGCTCCAACAGAAGACCAGAGCGCTCAGTCGCCGAGAGAATCCCAACATCGGATAAGGCATCTGCGATAGCTATTCTTTCCTCGTTGGTACGGCATAGGATAGCAATATCAGATCCCTTCACAGGCCTGAGAGAATGATCGGCAGGATCTGCGACAATCCAGGCTGAAGGATTTCGCACTACTGCCAGTATTTGTGTGCAAAGCGCATTTAGAGCAGCTCCTCCACTAGAAGCATCGAGCCACCAGATGTGAAGCGCGTCATTCAAGCGGGGATCTTCTGTCCGTTCGGTTTCATATATTTCGACACCTTTCCCCGAAATTCCCACCTGCGAAAAGGCCGAAGAGAAGATCGCATTGACCGCTTTAACCAGCGCTGGTCTAGATCTATACGACTTACAAAGGTTGTCCCGTTTGCCCCGAGAAGCCGGCACGACCTCGCGCACCACATTTTGCATTAGCACAGGATCTGTTCCGCGGAAGGCAAAGATGGCTTGTTTCTCATCCCCCACCCAAACAGACCTGTCAACGAGTTGTGCGAGCTCAAGGAAGACGGCCAACTGGATGGGGCTCGTGTCCTGAAACTCGTCCACGAAAAGCGTGGAATACTTTCCATCGAAAGCAGCTCTCAATTGGGATCGCTGAAGGACCGCAAGAGCAATTTGCTCCTGATCGATAAAGTCCAGCAACCCCCGCTCAGCCTTGAAGTCTTTGTACGCGAGGAGGCAGTCTGCGGCGCATCGAAAAATCCCTTCTATCAATTGACGAACATCTCGGTGAAAAGCAGGAAGCCCGCTATGCCGCCTTGCGATTTCTCTCAACCTGGATACATATCTATCGCTCTTCTTGGCCGGTTTAGCTTTCGCAAGTTTAGAGACAGCGTTCCAGGGAAGCGCGCCGAGCGCATCCCAGTTGCGCCGGACCTCGCTGAGTTCGTCCAGCAAATTCCTTGTCATCTTGGTATCATCAGTTGCTTTACTCAGGTTTGCGATAGTTAAGTCCAGCTCATTCTTGAGAACATCAAAAAATGACGAATGCTGGTCGGCTGGATCCGGCAAGAGTCTTGTGAAGCTTGTCCAGGACAATTCTGAGAAAGATGTCAGCGATTCTGCACTTATATTATTCTGTCTTGCAAAGTCTACGATAGAGGACACGTCATCGCGCCAGTCATCATCCCGTCCCATTCTAAAAAGAATCGGACGCAGCTCAATAGCGTAGGAATTGACGACATCCTCAACAGCCATGTTAAAAACGTCCTTTTGCCTTTCTTCGTCAACAATTCTCACACTCGGCGAAAGACCGGCACCTATGGCGACATTCTCAACCAGACGGCCACATACGGCGTTGACTGTGCCGATAGGGGAAGACAGAAGCATCTGTGCCTGCTGCCACCTGCCGTCTCTCAACAGAAACTTGCGAATTCGATGAACTAATTCGTCAGCAGCTTTGTTTGTGAAGGTAGTCGCGATTAACTCGCCGGGGCTCAGCTCATGAGACCCGTTCAAAACGTTGGTGTACTCGGTCGCAAGCCGAAATGTTTTGCCTGTTCCAGCACTGGCACCAATTACGGTGATCGGATTTATTCCTCTAACCATTTCTCAAAGCTCGAACGCCACAAAGGTTACCGTACTCACAGACCTTGCAGGGAGCCTCTATGGAGAAAGGCTGCTTCTCCTCAGTAAACTCGTCTCCCTCCGGAACTCCCGCAGCGCGAATAATGCCCTTCTTGAGTGCTGCTAACGCCTTGTCATATTCCTGTTCTATTCGTTCCCACATCTGCTCAAGCGGTGCCGAATCTATTCTCTGTCCAACCCGCAGCGCGTAATCGCCGCAGTGGACAAGCCGACGTTGACGAAGCAGATAGTAGCCAGCAGCCCCTCGTGCTTCGCTTTCCAGCGCATCCAGCCAGTTATACGCTACTAGCTGCAGATGTTGCGACTTTCTGATCTCTTCCACGCGATACTTTGGTCTCTTGGTCCATTTATGATCGACGACCAATCTCTGCCCGTCTTTGGTTCTGAGCACAATGTCGATGTTTCCGACAAATGTCGAGTCTCTGAAAGCTCTTTCTTTCCGTACCTCACACGCGTCTACAATAAGTTGCTCGTCACGGAGAAACTGCAAGAACGTCTTTGCGGATTCGACGATGAAGCCCTTAGCAGATTCTCGTTCTACGTCTCGTCCTCGTGCCAGAAGGGGCAATCCGACGGAAGCAATCAGCTCATCAAATATCATCGCTACCGTCTCGTCGGAAATTTCATGTGCAGGCATCTCCATTAATCGCTTGAAGACCTTGTGAGCAATGTCACCAATTAGCGGCTCACCATCTGGAACCAAAAGGAGTGTGCCAGGGTGAAGTTGTGCATGATATCGCAGCGTCCACGCAAGGGGGCAACCAAACAACAGACGGACACTGCTGACGGACTCTTCGGAGCGCTCGTTGATGCTGTCCATCGGAGCGCTCCAATAGCGATGAGCCCCTGGAGGCGATCTCGTTTCGACTTCCGAGAGAGGCAAGACGGAGTGCCCGATTTTCGATCTGGGACATGAAAGAACTCTGTGCGCTTGTTCGATCACGCCGCCATTTAAACCATACACTAAGTCCTCAATTTCATGCCAGAGCGGGTGGATATTTGACGTTTGTCCCTTGCTCATTCGCGAATGGCACAACAGCACTTCCCTCTCCACATTCAAGAGTGCCTGTCTCCAGGCGTATGCCTCGCGGACGGCTACTTTCGATGGTCGCTCCAGCTCAATGCCAGCGTCTGCAAGCATTTTCAGCTCCATTGCGGTCCATGGATCAAAGCGCTCGAGAGCAATCTTTGAATGTGTGAATCCCCACCAGAGCAAACTCTTCGCACCAGACCACAACTGACCGGGATGATCCAACAAAGACCACTCAGCGTCTTCAGCGTGCCAATTTTCAGGCAGTATACCCTCGCCAGCCACTGCATCGAGCATTCGATCGAGCTGGATTTTCGTGACTGTTTTCAACCCGCATGCACTGATAGTTTCTGCCAGTTCCTGCGCCGCCTTCATCGCATGCGCGAACATCTCACTTGCCTCGGGATTTGCCAGATTCGAGCCAGCCCACTGCATTACACGGCGACAGACTTTGACCACCTGATCGCACGACATCCCGCTTGCGGGATCGCTTCGCACCGGTTCCAACCAAAAGCGCAAATTCTCAAGGGTTGATTTGATACGTCCCTCAATATCGAGCGGATCATCAGACTCTGCGGAGAAGTCAGACCTCAATTCAGACTCTGCCGCTCCCCAGGCAGATGACCAGCAGTCACCACCGAATCCAGGCTCAGTTCGTAAGGCTCGCGCAAAGTGATAGCTGAGTTTGCGCGGGACTGGTCCTCCGGGAAGCGATATCAGCTCAAGTGTGCGGTATGGGTTAGCGGGAAGCCAGCACGTCTCCAACATCAACGGAAGTAGTTGCAAGGCAGAACGCCAGCGTGATTTGTCATGCCTGCCCAGGCGAGACAATCCAAGACGAGCACAATGGGCGTCAAGAATTTGTGTGGGTCCATTTCTTAAGATGACAACTGCGTCAAGGTTTGGTGTCTTCGCGGAAAGCCAAGCAGCCACAACTTCAGACAGCTGATATTCATCATCCGCTTCGAGCAAAGTAAACGAACCGTCATTGTTCAGAGGGGATTTCTTACCGGCAGCGAGAAACGCCTGGATCGATCCAAGGTCGGACGATTCGTCGAATTCGTTTCGCAGTGGAATTTGATCTACGTCGAGGCCGTGGCTAAGTTGTGCAAGAATCTCTTGCCAGGCAGCCGGTAAAAGATCAGGCGGAGTCACCAGTTTGATCGACTTGATGGGGTACCGATGAGTTCTTTCTTCTCGTACCTTATATAAGATCGCTCGCAGCGTTTCTGCTGGAGAGCGGACAGGATAAGCGATCCTTTCCACTCTCCCAAAAGACCGTAATTTGGGACTCCCGTCCGCAGCCCGTTTGCCATCCCACCCAGCGGCGATCAATTGGTCGCGCATCACAAGCAGGCAACTTGCTGTCGACCATGGGTCTAGTTTGAATGACGCCGAGTAAAATTGTTTTTCATCATCACACTCCTGGAGAGCGCGCAGGTACTTGGCAATGCGCACGGCTTGAGGTGCGAACGGCACTGCGAGATTCAGTCTCAGGGCAAGCTGTTGGGAGAGTCCAGCCGGGCCGAGGATTAATCCCCCGACTTCATACAAGCGGCCGCTAGTGGTCTCAGGGTACGAGAGACCGTCAAGGTGCCAGCCGAATATGATGTCCAATGACATACGTCATCACCGAGTCAGTTACTATAAGCATCCATGGCTGCGCGACGTTGTCATACGTTTTTCATCCGATAATCATTGGCAAATTTTTAGCAGCATCGAAAGAATACAATCTCGCGCTGCAATTATCTTGCAGTCTGGTGTTTCAAAATAAATGTGTGTTCGAGACGGGAGACATCTCCCACCAATGAATCCAGAGAATCAGATCAAAGACAATGCGGGTAAGAGTTCCTCATGAATAACAGCCTTCACCAGTCAGTCATCGACCTCTCCTTCCCAATAACCGGACGCCTTTTGCCAAGCGATCATTCTTACAAACTGTTTGGATCGATTTCCCGTCTAATTCCAGAGACTCATGAGGCAAGCTGGTTGGGAATACATTCAATCAAAGGAAGAATTTTCGCTCCCGGTGTTATAAGACTAGATGCAAACTCATGCTTACGTTTGAGACTTCCATGTGAACGTGTCCCCTGGGTTTATCGACTAGCTGGCGCAACATTGAAGGTGGGCAACTTCCCCATTAGATGTGGCATTCCTCAGCTTTTTCCGCTGCGCCCATCAAACATATTGAGATCGCGGCTCGTGGTAATCAAAGTGAAAGGTTTCGAGCACACAACTGCTGACCCCGACAGCTTCTGCGCAGCTGTGTCAAGGCAACTCGAAGTGATGGGAGTCTCTGCGGATGTAAATCTCGAACGCGTTGATGGAGCCGATTCTTATGCTCGACGAATTGTCCGTGTTGGAGGGAGCGTCATACCAGGGTTTGGCGTCATTCTCAGAAACCTGACCGACGAAGATTCTCTTCGTGTACAAGCCCAAGGACTGGGTGGTCGACGAAGAATGGGTTGCGGCTTATTTGTGCCAGTCACTCAACTCGAGCCTCATCAGGTACAGCTTGGACATTCTCTTGTAGCAGCGGCTAATGTCGATGAATAGAGTTGATGTTCTCCTCGCGAAGAGCGTCGATGAACAAGCTGATATCCCATCCTACGCCAAACTGGTTCCACACCTCAGGGCGGTAGAGCGAGCGGGCGAAACCATTGTAGACGTCTCGGGTGAGCTCTTATGTCGCCAATTAGATCTTCCTACAGAGCCATGGCTTAGGAGGCTTCGAGCCTCAGTGAAGATGGCTTGCCTTCTTCACGACATAGGCAAAGCTAATGAATCCTTTCAGAAAATGGTGCGCCACGAGCTACCTCCCACGAAGCAACCAGCCAGGCATGAGTTACTCGCCGCATTGTTGTTAACCGACCCAAATTGCCCACTTCGTCTCTGGACACTGTCACAACTCAAGAACCTCGTGGACGACAGTGATGCTGAATCGGTGCTCAATTGCATTATTGGCGCCATAGCTGGTCACCATTTGAAGTTAGATGTGAATTGGAAGAAAGCAGCACTAGCCCTTGACGGTGGTTGTGGGACGGAGTTGCGAATGATGCTGACGCATGAAGACCTGGTACCCCTATTCCGACAGATCTTGTTCAATGAAGAAAAATGCTTCTCTTTGATTGAAGGAAGTCCGGAATTCATTGGTTCACGAAGGTTGAGATTCGCGCAAAAGAGCAATCGGTGGAAGGAAGCTCTATACCAAGATCTCAAATGGTGGCGCTTTGCAGCAGCAACGAAAGCCTTGGTCGCAGCAGCAGATGTTGTGGGAAGCGCAATGTTACCGGCGAAAGAGAATATTCGAAGGTGGGTTTCTACTTCGCTCTTGAATTATGTGCTACCCGAATCACTCGATCAGGTGGTGAAAGAGCGTTTGCGCGGCAAACCACCCCGCACTTTTCAAGAATCCGTAGCTGAATCTCCTAACAGAGTCACGCTCGTCGAAGCCGGCTGCGGCACGGGCAAGACAATTGCTGCGTATCTTTGGGCGCGCCACCATGCTATTAGTAAGAAGCTCTTCTTTTGCTATCCAACAACTGGTACAGCGACCGAAGGATTTCTTGGTTATGTCCATGAATCGGATATAGAAGCTGAACTCGTTCATTCGCGATCCATGATTGACCTTGAAAGCATATCCCGCGTTTCCGATGAGGATGAGAGAGAGGATCTGCTTAAGGTGGAGTCGCTTCGAATGTGGGGCCCTCAAGTCATCGTATGCACTGCGGACTCCGTCATCGCGCTTGTGCGGAATAACCGCCGGGGGCTTTACAACTCGCCGTCCATTCTATCTGGCGCTTTTGTGTTTGACGAACTGCACGCCTATAGTGACCGAATGCTTGCTGGCGTGTTAGCCCTAATCAAAGCTTTACCGGGCGCCAGTTTCCTGCTGATGACTGCGTCACTCCCTCCGCAAAGGAAGCGATTACTGCTAGACAACATTGAAACGATTCGTGAAATTCCTTCATCCGCCGAGCTTGAGCGCATTAAGAGATACGAATTTCAGATGATAGAATCTTCGGATCGGGCTATCCAACTTGCTTGTGAAGCGCTTGAGTTTCGACAGCAAAAGATCCTCTGGATCTGTAACTCGGTGGAGCAAGCGCAACGCCTGTTTGAAGATCTGGACAACAGGACTAATGGCAGGGCAAGGACCTATCACAGCCGATTTAAATACCTAGATCGAGTTGATCGGCATCGAGCAATTATCAAAGCGTTCGATAGTTCCCAATGCGGTGGCATTATTGCAGTAACGACTCAAGTTGCGGAAATGTCCTTAGACTTGGACGCGGACCTTTTGATTAGTGAAGTCGCGCCTATACCAGCGTTGATTCAACGTCTTGGCAGGCTAAATCGGCGCGTCACAATGGAGAAGCCAGGAGTGCCTAGACGTGCATGCTTTTACCCTCCCAATAAGCGTTCGTCTCCCTACGAAGTTAATGACTTAGACCGTGCGATCGACTGGGTGAAGCATCTGGTTGAACAACAGGAACCCCTAAGCCAGCAAGACCTGGTTGATGAATTTCACAGACGCGATCAACAGAGTGGCTTAATGCCGGATATGCACACCAACTGGCTGGATAGCGGCTGGTTTGCGGAGCCCGAACCTGTCCGGGAAGTCGGATGCTCTGTGTCGGTCATATTAAAGGAGGATGAAAGAGTTTGCCGGCAAGACAGGCAAGAAATCATTAGACGGTCTATTCCAATGAACTACAGCAAGGACATGATTTCGTGGCCGGTGTACAAAGGCGTTCTTATTGCGCCCGAAGATGCAATCGATTATGACCCGGTCCGTGGCGCTAGACTACACAGGAGTGCGTGCAGAACATGAAGATGAACATTAGCTTGAATCAGCCGGGCATGACGAGTCTTCATAAGGCTGGGCTCGCTGGACTATACATGACGTTGAAAGCATTCGAGCGAAAAAACATAACCATAAGTGATCTTCATTGGAGCCTGTATCCTGGTCGCGTCGAGCTGGACTGGCTAAGTGGAGACGCGACAGCGAGCCTTAAATCTTTCATAGAGCAATCATTCCGGCTGGAAGATGGCTTTGTCATTCTTACCGGACTTGAAATGTCTGGTCCCTTGAGTCTGGAAAAGAAACACCACCTCTATGAAGCCATGCTCAATAGCTTCTTGCAATTCGGACCTCACCGCCCGACCGGTAGCAAAACAGCGCTGACATATGAAGTTGATGATCAAGTATTTTGGATAAAAGACTTCGCACCAATCAAAGATTACCGACATCGACAGGCAACGACCATCAGTGATTTTCTCGATGAAGCTGGTCACTTTCGATCGAATGTTGAAACAGCTGGGTGGCTCTATCCCGGCGGAGGACAACGACATGTAGCGCACAACAGATCGAAATTAAATGAGCCGCCAGAACGTGCCTTAGCTCTCATGTTCGCCCCAGTGGGTGTAATTTTCTACATAGTAAGGGCCCGCAGCAAAGGCAGGAAAACAAGACTCGCTATGGTAATACCGCAGATAAACGATTTAAGAGAGAATGCCGAAATTCGGCAGATATTGGCGGCACAGGGCACATTGGAACTCACAGCCTGTAGTGATAATGACGCCGTATTGCGCATGTTAGCCACAGTTAACGCTCACACTATTGCAACCGAAACAGCTGCTAGTGGCGAGAAGCAGGCTATGTGTCGTCTGATGACATTCGGAATAGTGGACTGGAACGAGAAACAAAAGTCCAGAACTCATTGCCGGCGAGTTATGTCAAGCAATCTAAAGGGTTTGGATAACTATTACAAAGCAGCCGCAATCTTCCCAAACCGCTGGCAGACGATCAAAGCCAAATATGATCGCAAGGGTAATTTAGTCGAACCAGAACGTTCATTTGTCAATACGTTTTCTGCAAGAGAAATGATTTCCGACAACGTAGCAAACGGCGTGCATTGGTATTACGGATTGTCGGATCTCCTAAACAACCAAGATATCCGCGAACGTCTGTATTTTGAACGAAAGGAGATAAGTGAGATGGTCAAAACCGCTACATACGAAGAGGAGTGCGAACTATTATTCATCCAACTTTGCCATGAGAGTTGGCGCAGAAGAATGAGAAAACTGGGGGAACGTGCGGTTAACGAAAATGCTAGGTTTTCCATTCTGGTCAACAAAGAGGCGGAGCGTCTGCGAGCTTCATTGTCTCGCTGTAAAAATGCCGAGACCTTGCGCGAGACAGTTGTGGATTTCTGGTCTCGTGGCGGTGCAAATGAGTTGTTGCGTGGGGACAAGCTTTCCAAGGTCCTCACACTTTTCGGAGAAAAGTCTTGGAAGAAGGCAAGGGATCTTGCGCTTTTGGCTCTCATAAGTTATGAGCCGCAATCTAAAGATGAAGCACAAGCGCTGGCAAGTACAGCAGAAGCACAAGGAGATCAAGATGAGTAAGCACTTGTTTGGATTGATAGCCACTCCATATGGAGCCGCAGCTAACAACCGTGGTGAAAACGAAGGGAATATAACGACCCTGCAAAAGATATTGTGGAAAGGTGACGTCCACACGACCGTATCTGCAGAAGCAATCAGATGGGCACTTCGCTATTACTGGGAAAAACAGGGATTGGATGTAAATCGTCGTTGGAATGATGAAACGTACGATCATGAATGGCGTGACCAGAGCTGGGCTCCGTGGACTAGCAAAGATGAAACAGTTCGAAAGCAAGATACATATATCGATGATGATGTCCTGGGCTTCATGTTGGCTGAAGCAGCAAACACTGATGGATCGGATGAACTCGACGATTTGCAGAAAGAAAAGAAGAGAATTGATCAAGAGTTAAAGTCCCTGTCCAAAGACGAAGCAAACGGAGAGCGCGCTAAGTCCCTCAAACAACGAAGCAAGGAACTTGCAAGCGCCATAAAGATCAGATCCGAAGGAACTTGCGACAAGCGCAGAGGGGCCCTGGAGGTAACTCGCGCAATATCGCTATCGCCGTTTGTGGGAGACATTACGTTCAACGCAAAAAGCGGAACAAAAACAAATACAAGTTTGTATGGCACCGAAGTGCACGCTACACGATATCAGTATGGAATCGCGCTAACGCCATCATCTTTACGCGACCGCGCACGAGCAATGCGTGTGGTTGAGGCTGTCATCAACTTGCGAGAAGTGGGCGGCAATCATAGTCGTTTTTTGTTTGATTTTTCGCCTTCGTCGGTGATCTTGCGATGGACTGATGATTTTGCTCCTCGGATGCTGTATGGCTTCGATATGTCAGAAGACGGCAAAGTGACCATGACACAAGTTCTCAAAAAGGTGAAGGATGGCGATATAAATTCCAAGGAACTTTTTATTGGCGGTGAGATTACTGAGTCGCTCAATGACGAAGCACTGAGGATATTAGAAGGCGCGTGCGTATGTCCAGGTGTGAAGGCAGCTGCACAAAAACTTGTTGAACGCATGGGTAACGATCTTGCATTGGTGGGAGCAGGAAATTGATGGCGAGTTGCGGACTGTACGTTTCTGTCCCGATTGCATCATTTCGAATTCCGCAAGCCAGGGA